>JAFEDP010000312.1 GCA_018241545.1 Pseudomonadota bacterium | reverse complement strand
CGCCGGCCGCGATGCCGACGGCGCGCCCGCGACCGCCCCGGCCGCCCGCGGCCGGCGCGCGGGCAAGGGCAAGGGGCGGCCCGTCCCGGCGCATTGAATGCTGGGCCACGCGGCGCGCCTCGGCGCGCCGCGGATTATCCGGATTTGCGCCGGGTGGCGGGCCGCAGTGGCAGTGGCCTGGGCGCCGCGGGCCCGGGTGGCCTCGACATGCCTCCGACCGCGTGTCCCGGGGGGCGCGCGCCGCCGCCGCGGGCAGGGGGCGTCCCAGAACGGTGGCGGGTGGCACCCGCCGCGCGAGCGTCCGCCAGTCCCGCGGGTATCGCGCCCGATCCAGGATCCATCCTCGCACGCGTCGCCAACGTTGCGGGCCAGACGCTGGCGTTCGCCGCCAGGCTCCCGTGCCGGTACCGGCGGGGCTGACACATATATCACCGGGTGATATAGTTAGCCGGTGCGGCGAGTCTTCAAGACACGGACGTTCGCGCGCTGGAGCCGCAAGGCTGGTGTGTCGGATACGGCGCTCTGTCGGGCCGTCGAGCAGTTGGCGGCGGGGCTCGTCGATGCCGACCTCGGCGGCCACGTCTACAAGCAGCGCGTGCCGATGCCGGGTCGCGGAAAACGGGGCGGCGCCCGAGTCATCGTCGGCTCGAGGCTTGGCGCGTCGTGGTTCCTGCTGTTCGGTTTCGAGAAGAACGAGCGCGCGTCGATCGACGCCCAGGAATTCGCGGCATTCCAGAGGATTGCGGCGGTTCTCCTGGCGATGGACGCCGTGGCCCTTGATCGCGCGCTTGCGGTCGGAGAATTGACGGAGATCTGCGATGAAGAGGAGCCGAATTCTCACTGAGCTGCAGGCGACCGCCCGCGGCCTTCACCGCGCCGGGGCGATCGACAAGCGCACGATGCGCGAATTCGACGCGCTGTGCGTCCCGGCCGTGCGCAAGCTCTCCGCCGCGCAGATCCGCGCGATCCGCTCCCGCGCGAAGGTGAGTCAGGCGGTATTCGCGGCGATGCTCAACACCAGCGTCTCGACTGTCCAGAAGTGGGAGATCGGCGAGAAGCGCCCGAGCGGCCCGTCGCTCAAGCTACTCGACGTGATCGAGCGCAAGGGCATCGAGGCGCTCGTCTAGCGCGCGGCCGAACCGCGGCGCGAGCCGCCCGCGGCGGTCGCCCTGCGCCCGCCTCCACGGCGCCCCGGCACCGAGTGAGCCCAGCCGAATCCGTCGCGCGGCAATGATCCGCGGCACACGCGGAGTGGCTCGCCCGAGAGACCGCCGTCCGTAACCGCTGGCCGTCGCGATGATTTTTGCGCCGCGCCGGCGGTGACTGCGCGCGCTGAGCATGCTCACGTGGATTCTTGCTACGAACTGCTACGAATGCTACGGTCTCGCGAATGAGCCACCGTATTTCCCAGCGGGAGCTGCGTAACGACTCCGCCGCAGTGCTACGCGCCGTGGAAGGCGGCGAGACGCTCGTGGTGACCCGTAACGGCACGCCGGTTGCGGAATTGCGCCCGCTCGGGGCGGCGCGCTTCGTGGCCCGCGAGCGCATCGCGGCCGCGAGCCGCCTCGCGGCGCATATCGACGCGGAGCGCTTCCGCGCCGACGTCGACGCGCTCGTCGACCAGCACGTCGATGACTGACCGGGGCGCGGGGCTCCTCGACACCTCGGTCGTGCTCGACATCGACCGCGTCGACGCGACTGCGCTGCCGCCGCTCACGGCGATTGCCGCGATTACGCTCGCTGAACTCGCAGCGGGTGCGCACGGCACGCGGGATCTCGAGGAGCGGGCCCGTCGGCAGGACCGCCTGCAATGGGCGAGCGCCACCTGGGAGCCGCTGCCGTTCGATGCGGCCGCGGCCCGAGCCTACGGCCGGGTCTATGCCGCCACGCGCGAGCACGGCCGCAGCGGGCGTGTGCGCCGCGCCGATCTCCTGATCGCGGCGACCGCCGTCGCCTCGGGACTGCCGATCTACACGCGCCATGCGGACGACTACGCGCCGGTGCGCGGGCTCGTGGCGGTCATCGCGGTCTAGCCGCCCGTCCCGGCGGCTACCGTCTCCTCGGCCGGGTGTCTTGAGCGAACCGGAACCGATGCGGTAAACTTCTGGGCTCTCCCGGGGTCGCCCGGTGACGCGGGCCTTGGCCCGGGAGAGCCGCGTACGGGTGCTTAGCTCAGTTGGTAGAGCGTCGCCCTTACAAGGCGAAGGTCGGGGGTTCGAGACCCTCAGCACCTACCAAGCGGGCGCCCTCGGGGCCGCAGCGGCGGCGGGCGCGCAGGATAGACGTGGAGTGGTAGTTCAGCTGGTTAGAATACCGGCCTGTCACGCCGGGGGTCGCGGGTTCGAGTCCCGTCCACTCCGCCAGTACTTCGTCCGGGCGCGCGCACGTGGGTGCGTCCGGCCTCACGAACGGCCGCGCTGACCCCGCGGCCGTTTTCGCATCGGGAAGCTGCCATGCTGCAGTGGATCAACGACCGCATGAAGGTGATCGGCTGGATCTTCATCCTGCCGCTCGCGCTGGTGTTCGCCGTCTGGGGCGTGCAGGGCATCGTGAACTTCACGAGCAGCCAGGACCGCGGCCTCAAGGTCAACGGCGAGGACGTCAACGTCGACCGCATCCGCCAGGTCTACCAGGAGCAGTACGCGCAGCTGTCGCGCCTGTACCCGGACGAGGTCCCGGCGGACGTCAAGAAGTCCACCCAGGACGCGCTGGTCGAGGAGTTCGTCAACACGACGCTGCTCGCGCAGAAGGTCAAGGCGCTGCGCTACCACGTCAGCGACGCCGACGTGCTCGAGTCGATCCAGCGCTACCCGGCCTTCCAGGTCGGCGGCCAGTTCAGCAAGGACGCCTACTACGGCCTGCTGCGCGCGCAGGGCTACTCGCCGGAGCGCTTCGAGGCCGAGCGGCGCGAGGAGCTGCGCTCCCGCTCGCTCGAAGTGGGCCTGTTCGTGTCCTCGTTCGCGACCGCCCGGGAGCTCAGCCAGTCGCAGGCGCTGCTCGGCGAGAAGCGCGAGCTCGCCTACGCGGTGCTGCCGCTCGCCCGCTTCCTCGCCGCCGCCAAGCCCGACGAGGCGGCGGTCAAGGCCTACTACGAGGCCCACCAGGAATCCTTCAAGACGCCCGACAGCGTCCACCTGAGCTACGTCGAGCTCAAGGTCGCCGACATCGAGAAGGCGGTGGTGGTCGACGAGCCCGCCATCAAGGGCTACTTCGAGACGGTCAAGGACCGCTACCTCGAGCCCGAGCGCCGGGAGGCGCGCCACATCCTGATCCAGGGCCAGGACGAGGCGGCGAAGAAGAAGGCCGAGGAGGTCTACGCGCTCGCCGCCAAGCCCGGCGCCGACTTCGCGGCGCTCGCCAAGCAGTACTCGCAGGACGCCGGCTCCGCCGCGCAGGGCGGCGACCTCGGCTTCGCCGAGCGCAGCTTCTTCGTGGGCCCCTTCGCCGACGCGGTGTTCACGATGCAGCCCGGCCAGGTCAAGGGCCCGGTCAAGACCCAGTTCGGCTACCACGTGATCAAGCTCGAGGCGATCCAGCCGGGCAAGATCAAGCCCTTCGACGAGATCCGCCCCGAGCTCGAGCGCGAGTACCGCAAGGCCGAGGCCGACCGGCGCTTCGGCGAGCTGCAGGAGAAGCTCGAGCAGCTCGCCTTCGAGTCGAGCGGCAGCCTCGAGCCCGTCGCCAAGGCGCTCGGCGTCGCGGTCCGCGACGTGCCGGAGTTCTACAAGGGCCTCGCCGGGGACGCGCTCGCGCAGAACACCAAGGTCGTGCAGGCGGCCTTCTCCGCGGACGTGCTCGGCGGGCAGAACAGCCGCCCGATCGAGCTCACCCCGGGCGATGTCGTCGTGCTGCGCGCGAGCGACCGGCGCCTGCCGGCGCAGCAGCCGCTCGAGGCGGTGCGCGCCAAGGCGACCGACGGCGCGCGCGCGCAGCTCGCCGAGCAGGCCGCCAAGGCCGCCGCCGAGAAGCTCGCCTCTGCCGTCGCGGGCGGGGCGAAGTGGGACGCGGCGCTGCAGCCCTTGGGCCCGCTCGCGCCCGCCGGCAAGACCGCGGGGCCCGAG
>JAFEDP010000311.1 GCA_018241545.1 Pseudomonadota bacterium | reverse complement strand
CGGCCTCCAACATCGGCGAGACCTGCGCCACGGTGACCTGGCTCGAGCTCAACGCGGCGCTGCTGGCGCTGAGCGGCGAGGCGCGCTACGCCGCCGAGATCGAGCGCTCCATGTTCAACCAGCTGCTGGCCGCGCAGGACGAGCGCAGCGGCGAGATCTGCTACTACACCGCGCTCGCCGGCCGCAAGGAGTTCTCGCCCGGGCCGCTGTGCTGCGTCTCGAGCGGGCCGCGGGCGCTTTCGCGCCTCCCGGAATTCGCCTACGGCATCGGCGAGGGCGTGCTCGCGGTGCTGCAATACGCGCCGGGGCGCGCCGAGCTTGCGCTCGGCGGCACGCGGGTCGTCCTCGAGGTGGCGACCGAGTTCCCCGCGCGCGGCGCCGTGCGCCTGACGCTCACGCCCGAGCGCCCGCTGCGCTTCGCGCTGCGCCTGCGCGTCCCCGACTGGGCCGGACGGTTCGAGGCGAGCCTCGCGGGGCACCGCGTGGCCGGCCGCGCCGGCGAGTTCCTCGACCTCGAGGCCGACTGGCGTGCGGGCAGCGTGGTCGAGGTCGCGATGGACCTGCCGCTCGCCGCGCTCGAGGGCCCGCCCACCTATCCGGGCCACCGCCTGCTGCGCCGCGGGCCACAGGTGCTCGCGCTCGAGCGGTCGCTGAACCCGCAGGTCCCGTACCTCGAGCGCACCGCGGTCGCGATGCCGCCGCGCGCGGTCGAGCCCCTCCCCGCGCCGGCCGGCTGGGGACCGGGGCCCGTCTACCGCGTGCCCGGCCGCGCCCGCACCGGCGCGCGCGCCCCGCTCGTTGAACGCGCGTGCACGCTCGCGTTCGTGCCGTACGCCGACGCCCGCGACTACCGGGTACTGCTGCCGCGCGCCGGCGCGCTCGCGCCACAGCCGCCGCCCGTGACGGCGTACGCACGGGTGGCGCTCTCGAGCGCACCCTGGCGCGTCCGCCCCGGCGCGCGCGCGCTGGCGGCGGACCGGGCCGAGGCCGTGACCGACGAGGACCCGGCGAGCCATTGCGCGATCCTGAGCGACGACCCGACGCTCACCTCGGCGCTCGGCCCGGGCGCGCGGCGCGGCGAGCCGGTGTGGTTCGCGGTGATCCTCGACGAGCCGGCGGCGGTCGTGCGCATCGTGTTCCGCCACGGGCCGGTCGCGGCCTCCGGCGGGGCCTTCGATGCGGCAGACGGCGGCCCCTGGATCGAGATCGCGCCCGAGCGGCTGCAGGGCTGGCGCGACGGCCACTACCCCAGCCCCGAGCGGGGTCCCTGGAAGCGCGTCGGGCGCCTGCCCGGCTACCCCGCGGCGGGCGAGCCCCGCCCTCCGGGCGGCGCCGTGTACGAGCTCACGCTGCCGACGGCCGAGCCGATCCACGGCCTGCGCATCGTGGGCCGGCCCGACGGCGACTCGGTCAGCTGCGCGGAACTGAGCGGCTTTGCGACCTGAGGCGCCTCAGGGCAACAGGCCGCGCTCGACCGCGTCGACCGACTCGCGGCGATAGCCCGCTGCGACCCGCGGTGTGGCCCCGAGCTCGAGGTACGGGTCGGTCGCGGCGTCGTAGCGCGGCCAGCGCGGCAGCGCGGCGACGGTCGGGTCGCCGCTGGCCGCGAAGTGCACCCAGCTCGCCTGCAGCGCCGCCGACAGGCGCCGGTCGATGGCGTCGGGCGGCGGGTGGCGCGTGAAGTCGGGCGCCGCGAAATTGCCGAACACGTGCGGGAGCTCTTCCGAGTGCGTGGCAGGCACGCCGCTGCCGCCGAGGTCGCGGGTGAAGACGTAGGCGTAGGTGGGACGCTGGCGCCGGGCGAGGCCGCGAGCGACGGCGCGCGCCGCCGACACGAACTCCGCGTCGCCGATGACCGCGGCGTAGGCGCCGGCGGCGACCGCGTCGCTCGGGGCCGGGTTGAGGCGCAGCACGTCGGCCGCGGCCGCACCGAAGTGCTGCTCGGCCCAGGCGCGGTACTGCACCGCGGTCGGGGCCTGCGCCGGATCGACGAACATCCGGCCCTCGTCGGCATTGCAGCCGACGATCGCCGCCACCGCGAGCAGCTCGCCGCGCGCGTAGGCGGCCCGCGGCTGGCGCGGGAGCACGTAGCCGTCCTCGATCGGCGACGGGAAGGCCATGGGCATCAGCGGCGCGACCGCTGCCGGGAAGAAGTCGAGGTTGTGCGCCAGCAGCTGCTCGGGCGTGGCGGCGCGCAACTCGGCGATGTCGGCGCCGAGTCGCGCGCCGGCACGCTCGGCGCTCGCCAGGTCCGCGAGCTCCGGCAGCACCGGACTCTCGAGGATCGCTCCGGTGAACAGGCCGCGCGCCAGCGGCGAGGTGAGCAGCATCGCGATCGAGGCGGCGCCCGCCGACTCGCCGAACACCGTCACGCGCCGCGGGTCGCCGCCGAACGCCCGGATGTTGGCGCGGACCCAGCGCAGCGCCGCAATCTGGTCGAGCAGGCCGTAGTTGCCGGAGGCGTGCCGCGGCGACTCGGCCGTCAGCATCGGGTGCGCCAGGAATCCGAGGATCCCGATGCGGTAGTTGAAGGAGACGACGACGGCGCCCTGCGCCGCGAGCGCCGCGCCGTCGTAGAGCGCGTAGGCGCTGGTGCCGCCGATGAACCCGCCGCCGTACACGAACACCAGCACCGGGCGGTGCGCGTCGCGGCCGGTCGCCGGGGTCCAGACGTTGAGCGTCAGGCAGTCCTCGCTGGTCGGCTGACCCGAGGAGACGATCCACGGCGACTGCACGCAGTCGTTGCCGAAGCGCGTCGCGTCGCGCACGCCGCTCCAGTGCGGCGCCGGCGCCGGCGGCCGCCAGCGGCCCGCGCCGACGGGCGGCGCGGCGTACGGGATGCCCTTGAACGCCAGGATCGGCCCGTCGCTGCCCTGCACCGCGCCGGCTTCGGTGCGCACGATCGGCGGGGCTGCGACGCCCGCGGCCGCGGCCAGCCCTGCCGCGAGCGCGAGCAGCGTCCGGGCCCCGCGCATCACGGCGGCCCCGCGCGCGGCGGCGCCAGTGTCTCGATGATGAGCCGCTGCGCGCCGGACTCGTCGAGCGCGAGGCAGGCCCCGACGTTGGCGGCGCCCGCGACGGGGCGCGTGTAGCCGCGGTCGTCGACCTCGATGCGCAGCGGTTCCAGGTGGCACAGCGCCGGCTCGAGCAGCCACGCGACCGGGACCACGTCGAACAGCGTCGGCGTGAGCTGGCCCCACCCGTTCCACAGCCGCCACTGGTGATAGAGCAGCGTCAGCGCGTCCGAGCCGGGCGAGCCGTAGGCGAACAGCCGGTCGCGACGCACCTCGTCGAACTTGAGCTGCGTCGAGTCGAGCGGGAACAGCCGGACCGGGACGCCGGCCGCGAGCAGCGTCGTGAGCGCCCGCGGCGCCGAGGCCACGTTGTACTCGGCGCTCGGCGTCGACACGGGCACGGCGCCGCCCGCCTGGTAGCCGGCGCGGATCGAGCCTGCCATCAGCACGACCTGCCGGAAGCGGCGCAGCGCGCCCGGCTCGCGCGCCTCGAGCGCCGCGAGGTTCGTGAGCGGCGCGAGCGCGATGAGGGTGAGCTCGCCCGGCCGGCGCGCCGACTGGGCGCGCAGGAACTCCACCGCGTCGGGGGCCGGACCCCGGTCGGCGGCCCCCTCGGCGTAGCGGCGCTGCGTGAAGGGCACCGGGTTCGCCGTCGGCGCGCCCTCGGCGACCGCGACCTCGGTGCGCCCCATCGCAGCGAGCAGCCGCCGCACCAGCAGCGTGCGCGCGTGCGTGTCGCCCCACGCGGTGGTGATGCCGACCACCTCGAGGCGCGGGTCGCTGAGCGCAAGCACGAGCGCGAAGGCGTCGTCGATGTCGTCGCCAACGTCGGTGTCGATGATGACCGGCAGTGGCGGGGCCGCGGCGGCGAGCGCGGCGGCGAGCAGTGCCGCGGCGAGGACCGTGAGACGCGCGAGCGGGGACACCGGCGCGCGCCCTACGCGAGGTAGATGAAGCGCGCCACGCACAGCGCCGCCAGCACGTAGACCAGCCAGTCCGACGCACGCGCCTGTCCGCGCACCAGCTTGAGGACGGCGTGGCTCGTGATGCCGAAGGCGAGCCCGTTGGCGATC
>JAFEDP010000310.1 GCA_018241545.1 Pseudomonadota bacterium | reverse complement strand
TCGCCCGGCTGATCGACGACGGCCAGCTCGCGCGCCACGTGCGCCGGATGCAGCGCCTGTACGGGGCGCGGCGTGCGCTGCTGCTCGAGCGGCTGCGCCGGGACTTCGCCGGGCAGCTCGAGCCGCTGCCGTCCGTGGCGGGGCTGCACGTCGCCGCGCGCCTGCTGGACCACGCCGAGACCGACGCCATCGCCCGCGCGCGCGCCGCGGGCGTCGGCCTCGGCGCGCTGGCGCCGTGCTACGCCGGCGACCGGCGCCAGCCGGGCGTGCTGCTCGGCTTCGGCAACGTCGATGAGCGGCGCATCGGCGAGGGTCTGCGGCGACTGCGCACGGCCTGGTGAGGATCCGCAAGGCGCCGCGGCGCGCTTACCCGCGCGCGCAAAGTCGCCTATGCAAATCCCCGATGGCGGCCGGCTTGTGCGCCACGCCTCGTAGGACACTCGCGGGCCCGTGCACAGTCCACTTTAGGGGTGCTGCGCCCGCCCGCGCGCGCATGACTTTGGGATCATGCGTCATGGGGCGGTGCGCCGGCGCCTGCCGCCCGTCCGCGCCCGTGCACCGCCGAGTCCATCCGCCCACCATGCGATTCACGTCCCTGCGTTCGCTCCTCGCCCGCATGATCTGGGTGTGCATGCTGCCGCTCGTGGCGATGCTCGCCTACCTCGCGGTCTCGCACGTGCGCGCGATCCAGGCGAGCCGCGACACGCAGGCGACCGACCTGGTCGTCGACGCGGCGCTCGCACTCGACGAGCAGCTGCGTGCCCGCATCGCCGGCCTCGAGGCGCTGGCCGCCTCGCCGCTCATCGACGATCCCGCCCGCCGCGCCGACCTCTATCGGGAGGCACAGGCGTACCGGCACAGCTTCGGCAGCCACGTGATCCTCGCGACGCCGGCCGGGCAGATGCTGCTCAACACGCGCGCGCCCTTCGGCGCGGAGCTGCCGGACCTGCCGCGCCCGGCGGGACGCAGCGCGGTCCAGGCTGCGCTCGCGAGCGCACTGCCGGCGGTCGGGGACCTCGTGACGGGTCCGGTGGCGCAGGCACCGGTCGTCGCCATCGCCGTGCCGGTGCTGCGCGGTGGCCGAACGGCCGCGGTGCTGGTCTCGACGCTCGAGGCGCAGCAGCTCGAACGGCAGCTCGCGCGCACCGCCGTGCCGGCGCATTGGGGGCTCGCGCTGCTGGACGGCACCGGCCAGAGGATCGCCGCGCGCGGCGACGCGCAGACGGGCGCGCGCGTCGCCGGCGACGGCCGCTTCACCGCGTCGACGCGCCTCGCGCCCTGGCAGGTCGTCGTCGACATCCCCGCGGCCACCTACCATGCGGAAGCCTACGACGCCGCGGCCACGCTCGCGCTCGCCTTCGCGCTCGCCTTCCTGGCCGGCATTGCCGGGCCGCTGCTCGCGAGCGGACGGCTCGCGCGCTCGCTGGCGTCGCTGGCGCGGCCGTGGCTCGGGGGCGGCCGCGGCGTCCGGGAAGTCGAGACCGTGAGGCGCATCCTGAACGGCATTTCGGCACGGCGCGAGCGCGCCGAGGCCGCGGTCCGCGCCAGCGAGGAGCGCTTCCGCCGACTGTTCACCTCGGCGCCGATCCCGATCGGCTTCGTCACCGACGACGGCGGGATTCTCGAGGTCAACACCCGCTTCCTCGAGGTGTTCGGCTACACGCGCGATGAGGTCCCGACGATGGCGGAGTGGTGGCCGCTCGCCTACCCGGACGCCGGCTACCGCGCCCACGTGCTCGCCACCTGGACCGACGCCGTCGCCGAGGCCCGCGCCACGGGTTCGCCGATCAGCCCGCAGGAGTACGAGATCACCTGCAAGGACGGCTCGGTACGGGTGATGCTGATCTCCGGCATCCTGATCGACGGTGGCGTGCTGGCCTCGTTCGCCGACATCACCGAGCGCAAGCAGGCCGAGCGCGTGCTGCGCGAGCGCGACCACCGCCTCGGCGCCATCGTCGACAATTCTCCGTCGGTGCTGTCGCTGAAGCGCGTCAATGGCCGCTACGCGCTCGCCAACCCGAACCTGCAGCGGATCCACGGGCTCAGCGAGCCGCAGCTGATCGGCCGGACCGACTTCGATCTGTACCCGGAGGACGTCGCGCGCCGCTTTCGCGAGAATGACGAGCTCGTGGTGCGCACGCTGCGCAAGCACGCGGTCGAGGAAGTCATCCCGGTCCGCGGCGAGCAGCGGCTGTTCATGTCGCACCTGTTCCCGCTGCTGGACGAGCAGGGCGGCGTCGAGTTCATCTGCCGCATATCGCTCGACATCACCGACGCCAAGCGCAGCCAGGCCGCACTGATCGAGTCTGAGACCAAGTACCGGCTGCTCGCGGAGAACGCCGCCGACTGCATCTTCTGGACCGATCCCGAGCGCCGCTTCAAGTACCTGTCGCCGAGCAGCGAGGCGACGCTCGGGCACCGCGCCGAGGAGTTCATCGCCGACCCGGGCCTGATGCTGAGGACCGTGCACCCGGCGGACCGGCCGCGCTACGCGCGGCACCTCGAGGACCTCGAGGCCGATCCGGTCAACGACTTCGAGTTCCGCATCATCCGGCGCGATGGGTCGGTGCGCTGGATCTCGCACCAGTGCCGCCCGGTCTACGACGCCACCGGGCGGTTCCTCGGCCGTCACGGCGCGAATCGCGACGTCACCGCCCGCAAGGAGGTCGAGCAGAGCCGCTTCCTGCTGGGCGAGGCCCTGCAGCAGTCGGTGCAGCCCCTGCTGCTCGCCGACCACGAGTACCGCGTCACCTACCTCAACCCGGCCTTCACCCGGGTCTTCGGGTTCACGGTCGAGGAACTCGCCGGCCAGCCGGTGTCGACGTTCGTGCCTCCGGAGGTCCATGGTGGCACCGAGGGCTACGCCGAGCTGCTGCGCACGGTCAGCCGCGAGTCGTGGCGCGGGGAGTCCGAGCGCCTGACGAAGGACGGCCGGCGCATCCCCGTGTCGACCGTGATCTCGCCGCTGCGCGACGCGGACGGCGCACTCGTCGGGCACGTGGCCACCTACTTCGACCTGACGGAGCTGCGCGCGAAGGACCTGCGCGCACGCCAGCTCGCGCAGGCGGTCGAGCAAAGCCCCGAGAGCATCGTCATCACCAACCTCGAGGCGAAGATCGAGTACGTCAACGAGGCGTTCGTGCGCACCACCGGCTTCACGCGCGAGGAGGTCATCGGTCGCAACCCGCGCCTGCTGCAGTCGGGGCGCACGCCGCACGCCACCTATGCCGCCATGTGGGAGGCGCTGGGCAGCGGGCGCACCTGGCGCGGAGAGCTCATCAACCGCCGCCGCGACGGGTCCGACTACATCGAGCACGCGCACATCGCGCCGCTGCGCCAGGCGGACGGGCGCGTCACGCACTTCGTGGCGGTCAAGGACGACATCACCGGCCGGCGGCTGATGGCGGACGAGCTCGACCGCCACCGCCACCACCTCGAGCAGCTGGTGAGCCAGCGCACCGACGAGCTGCGCGCACGCGAGCGCTTCCTGCAGGTGCTGGTCGACGCGCTGCCGGGCCTCGTCTCCTACTGGACGCCCGACCTGTGCTGCACGTTCGCCAACCGTCGCTACCTCGAGTGGGTCGGGCGCAGCGCGAACGAGGTGCGCGGCCGCCACGCCGCCGACCTCATGGGGCGACGCCACTACGAGGAAGAGCTGCCGCTGATGCAGAAGGCGCTCGCGGGCGAGCCACAGACGTTCGAGCGCAGCGCCGTCGCCGCGAGCGGGGTGCAGCGGCACGTGCTGGTGCACTTCATCCCGGACGTCAGCGACGGGCGCGTGCAGGGCGCCTTCGCGATCATCACCGACGTCACGCTGCTCAAGCAGGCGGAGCAGGCGCTCGTCGACGCCAAGGATCGGGCCGATGCCGCGAACCACGCCAAGAGCGTGTTCCTCGCCAACATGAGCCACGAGATCCGCACGCCGCTCAACGGCGTGCTGGGCATGACCTACCTGCTGCGCCGCAGCGGCGTGACGGCCAAGCAGGCCGAGTACCTCGACAAGATCGACGCCTCGGGCCACCACCTGCTCGCGATCATCAACGACGTGCTCGACCTGTCCAAGATCGAGGCCGGGCGCCTGCAGCTCGAGGACGGCGAGTTC
>JAFEDP010000030.1 GCA_018241545.1 Pseudomonadota bacterium | reverse complement strand
GCCACGCGTGCCGGCGGACCTGCGGCGGCTGCTCGCGGGCCGGCCACGGGCGCGCGCGACGT
Organism: Pseudomonadota bacterium; assembly: GCA_018241545.1. Taxonomy (GTDB): domain Bacteria; phylum Pseudomonadota; class Gammaproteobacteria; order Steroidobacterales; family Steroidobacteraceae; genus CAIKZZ01. The sequence continues at coordinate 15,694 of JAFEDP010000030.1, read as the reverse complement.
ACCTGGCCCTGCCCCCGTCCGGCCGCCGGGATTTCGTCGACTGGCTGACGACGGCGAAGCGGGCCGCGACCCGTGCCCGGCGGCTCGCGCGCACCGCGGAGTTGCTGACGGCGGGCCGTGCCCGCGACGGTCGCCCGGTCGGCAGGCGCTGATTGCCTCGATGCCGGGGGTTCACTAGACTGCGCGGCCCCTGAGGCACCGGCCGCACTGGACGCTCGGCCTCGCTCAGGCGCCGACGGCGGCGATCGCCCGCCAGGGACGGATCTCGATCAGCGTCCATCCGCGACGACCCGCCGCTCAGGATGCGCGGGCGCGCGTTTCACATCGGAGGACACCATGAAACTCGCTGTCAGGAGCGCCGTCCGCCACGGCGCAGCCGCATTGGCCATCGGGCTCGGTATCGCCGGCGCACCGGCGCACGCCGACTGGAGCGGCAAGGGCGAGGGCGGCCTCGTGATGGCGCGCGGCAACGCCGATTCAACGGCATTCAACGCCAAGCTCGACGTGGCGGAGGAGAGCGGCGGCTGGAAGAACTCGCTGTATCTCGCCGGTCTCTACAGCCGCAACGCGGCCTTCGCGACGGCGCAGCGCGCGGAGGGCCGCTACGAGCTCGACGACAAGATCTCTGACAGGCTGTACGCGTTCGGTGCCCTGCGCGGCGAGCGTGACCTGTTCAGCGGCTTTGACTACCAGGCGACCCTGTCCTCCGGTCTCGGCTACAAGTTCATCGACAGCGCGACCACGAAGCTTGCGGGCACGCTGGGCGCCGGCTACCGGCGCCTGCGTCCGGAACAGCTGATCAAGGATCCCTCGGGCCAGGTGATCGAGCGCATCAAGGGCGACGCGACGGGCAGCGCGGTGGCGACCGCGGGGCTCAACTACGAGCAGCTCGTGACCAAGACCACCAAGCTCATCGACAAGCTGCTGATCGAGGCCGGCTCGTCGAACACGTCCGTTGCCAACGACTTCGGCGTGCAGGTGAGCATGAGCGACCGCCTGGCGCTCGCGTTCGGCTATGGCATACGGTACAACACGGATCCGGCGCCCGGCACGAAGCGTCTGGACCAGCTGACCACCGTCAACATCGTCTACACGATCAAGTAGAAACGGGGAGTACGACCATGAGCCTGGCATCTGAATTCAAGGAATTTGCCATGCGCGGCAACGTCATCGACCTCGCGGTCGGTGTCGTGATCGGCGGCGCATTCGGCAAGATCGTCTCGTCGCTGGTGGACGCGATCATCATGCCGGTGGTGGGGGTCCTGACCGGCGGCGTGAACTTCTCGACGCTGGCGCTCGAGATCGCCAAGAACTCGAAGGGCGAGGCGGTGCTCCTCAAGTACGGAGCCTTCATCCAGTCGGTCGTCGACTTCCTGATCATCGCGTTCGTGATATTCATCGCGATCCGCGGGATCAATCAGCTCAAGAAGGCGCCGCCGCCCGCGCCGGCCGTGCCGGCGCCGCCGCCGCGCGAGGAAGTGCTGCTCGAGGAGATCCGCGACCTGCTCGCGAAGCGCTGAGGCGATCGTCGCGGCGGCCCGCCCGTGGGCCGCCGCGCGCGCCGGTCCAGGAAAGCGCGCGTCCCGGCGCGCGGTCCGCTCAGGCGGCGCGGTCGAATCGTTCCGTGGACGCCGGTGTCGCGTGCACGCGCGAGGCGCCCGCGCCGAGATCCACGACCGATGCGCGCTTCGCGCCGAGCACCCGGACGGCCGTCTCCCGTCGGCGCGCCCCGGCGACCTGCTCGCTCAGCTCCGCGAGGAGGATCACGACGGTGGCAAGGGTCGAGAGGATGACGAGTTCCATGGCGGTCTCCGAATCAGCGTTATCAGTTCATTATCGCAGTGCAACATGAACGGCGCGTGTACCGGCTGCGCACTTTCCAGCCCGACGCGAGCGGATGCCTAAACTGTGACCGACGTCACAGGTCCGCTGCGGCGGGCGCGCCGCGGAGCCCGCCGGCCGATCGCGCGGCTCGCGGCACGCCCGGCGCCCTGTTGACCCGCGCAGGCGCGCGGGCGCCCATTGGAGGACTCATTTCATGACCGACGCGCGGCGCATCACCTTGCTCGATGGCGGTACCGGCCGGGAGCTCAAGCGCATCGGTGCGCCGTTCCGGCAACCGGAATGGTCGGCACTCGCGCTGATCGAGGGTCCCGACTTCGTGCGCCGCGTGCACCAGTCGTACGTCGACGCCGGCGCGGACGTCATCACGACGAACAGCTATGCGGTAGTGCCCTTCCATATCGGCGCACAGCGCTTCGCCACGCGTGGCCGCGAGCTCGCGGCGCTCGCGGGGCGACTCGCGCGCGAGGTGGCCGACGCGGCCGGGCGTCCCGTGGCGGTCGCCGGATCGCTGCCGCCGATCTGCGGTTCCTACCGCGCTGACCTGTTCGACCCACAGGCCGCGCGGCCGGTGCTCGCGACCCTGGTCGACGCGCTGCGCCCGGTCGTCGACCACTGGCAGGCCGAGACGCTGAGTTCGATCGAGGAGGCGCGACTGGTGCGCGACGTGGTCGGCGACGACGGCCGCCCGCTATGGATCTCGTTCACGGTCGACGATGGCGGCAGTCCTGCCGGCGAGCCGCGCCTGCGGTCTGGCCAGGGCGTCGGCGAGGCGGTCAAGGCCGCAGCGTCACTCGGTGCCGCCGCCGTGCTCTTCAACTGCAGCCAGCCGGAGTTCATGGCCGCCGCGGTGGCCGCGGCACGCGCCGCGCTCGGTCCCTCCGTGCGGATCGGGGTCTACGCCAACGCGTTCCCGCCGCAGGGGTCCTCCGCAGAGGCGAACTCGACGCTGCACGACATCCGCGCCGACCTGACGCCGCCCGGCTATCTGCGGTTCGCCCGGGACTGGATGGACCGCGGGGCCACGATCATCGGCGGCTGCTGCGGCATAGGTCCGGAGCACATCGCCGCGCTGCGCGCGGCGCTGTAAGCCGCGCGGCTACTCCTTTGTATCCTTCGGCGCGCCGACGGCGACGAGCTCGACGTCGAACAGCAGCAGCGAGCCGGGCGGGATCGGCGGGCGAGAGTTGGCGTCGTAGGCGAGCTCCGGCGGTATGAAGAGCTGCCACTTCGCACCCGGCTTCATCAGGCTGAGCGCCTCCTGCCAGCCCTTGATGACGCCGTTGACCGGGAATACCGCCGGCGCACCACGCGTATAGGAGCTGTCGAACTCCGTGCCGTCCAGCAGCTTGCCGCGGTAGTGGACGGTGACGCGATCGGTCGGCGCGGGCGATGCCGCATTCGTGTCGCCCGGCTCCACGACGCGGTACTGCAGACCGGAGGCCGTCGTGACGACGCCCGGTGCCGAGGCGTTCTTGGTGAGGAACTCGCGCGCCGCAGCGTGGTTGCGGTCGACGATGTGGCGGCGGATGTCGGCAATGAAGGAATTGACCCGCTCGGAGTCCTCGGCGGCAACCGCCTTGCCGGCGAGACCCTCCTTGAGACCCCGCACGAAGGCGTCGACGTCCACCTCGTCTGTCACGCCCGCCCGGTGGAGGCTCTCACCGACCTGCAGCCCGAGGCTCTGGCTGGGCGAGGGCGCGGCGGGCGTCGCGGGCGCGGCCTTCTTCGTGGCCGCGCCGAAGCACAGCGGCGCGGCGAGCAGCAGGACGGCGGTGAACGTCGCGGATCGGCGCAGGGCGTTGGTCATGGCGTAGCCTGGGGTTGGAGAGCGTCGCGGAAGGGGCGTGGCCCCGCCGACCGGTGCCGGGCGGCGCGGTAGTCTCGCACATCCGGCGACGCAGCAGCAGCCGCGGCGGGAGTGGCCGACACCCTACAATGCGCCGCGGCGGGCTGCAGGGCCCCGGGAGCCACCGAGTGCGGATACCTTACGAGGCGTTGTGCGAGTTCCGCGCACCGCATGTCTTCAATCCCTGGGCGCAGCGCGATCCGCTAGACCTCGACGGGCCGGACGCGGGACCTGCGGCGCGCCTGGCGCGTCTGCGGGCCCACTTCTCGATCCGGCCCGAACTGGTACTCATCGGGGAGGCCGCGGGCTATCAGGGCTGCCATTTCTCCGGCATGGCGTTCACCAACGAGAAGCTGCTGCTCGCGGGCCTGGTGCCGCGCGCCGCCGCTGCAGCGCGCCTGACCGCGCGCGCACGGCCTTGGTGCGAACCATCGGCGACCGTCGTGTGGGGCACGCTGCGAGCGCTCGGTATCGCCGAGCGGACCGTGCTCTGGAACGCGTTCGCCTGGCATCCCCACCGGCCCGGGACTCCCTACTCGAACCGGGCGCCGGATCGCGCGGAGCTGGAGGCCGGCCGGGAGGTTCTGGAGGGTGTGCTCGGCGCGTTCTCCCGGGCGCGCGTCGTCGCGGTCGGCAAGGTCGCCGAACGGACACTGCGCAGCCTGGGCCGCGAGCCGCACGCGGTGGTGCGGCATCCGTCGATGGGCGGCGCATCGGAGTTCCGCCGCGGGCTCGCCGCGCTGGCCGCTGCGCCCAGACGCGGCCGCCGCTGACGGGATTCGCGTCTTGCACGGATTTCAGGGGACTGGTGCAATCGGCCGCGACCTGACGCTTCGTCAGTCACCCACCGAGGGAAGGAGTACCCCGTGAAAGCAGCATTGGTCGCGATGACGCTCGCACTCTCCGGTCTGGCGCTGGCGGCACACGCCGCCGATTCAGGCTGCGAAGCCAAGGCCGCGGACAAGCACCTGTCCGGCGCCGCGAAGACGAGCTTCATGAAGAAGTGCGAGCGGGACGCCAAGGCATCCTCCGCGAAGGAGCAGTGCGCGGCGCAGGCCGCCGAGAAGAAGCTCCACGGCGCGGCGAAGACCAGCTTCGAGAAGAAGTGCGTCGCCGACGCATCGAAGTAACCAGAGCGGTGTGGCCGGCGGCCGAGCGCCGCCGGCCGCGCCACTGAACGCCGAGCCCGCCTGCATCCGGCGGCGCCGGATGCGGCCACAATCCCGATCTGCGACGCCGCGCCACGGCGCGCACCCGGGTCCCCGAACTGCGGTAAGGTTCGCGCTGGTCCGCGCGCGGAGGCGCCCTTAAGTGAACCATCGGCGGGTGGCGGGTGTTCTGATCGCTGTGGCGGCGCTCTGGAGTGCCGCACCGGGGCGTGCGCAGTCGGGCGACGCGCCGGACGAGAGCCAGTTCCGGTTTCGCTTCGTCGGCCCGAAGATCGGCAACCGCATCGCGGCGGCCGCGGGGGTGCCCGGCGACCCGCGCATCTACTACGCCGGCGCAGCGTCCGGTGGAATCTGGAAGTCGACGGACGGCGGCAACCTCTGGTCGCCGGTGTTCGACAAGCAGTCGGTCGCCGCCATCGGCGCCCTCGCGGTCGCGCCCTCGGACCCGGCCGTCGTCTGGGCGGGCACGGGCGAGGCCTGGGTGATCCGCGACAGCGACGTGATGGGCGACGGGATCTACAAGTCGACCGACGCCGGCAGGACCTGGCGGAACATGGGGCTGCGGGAGTCCGGCCGGATCGGCCGCATCGTGGTGCACCCCACGAACCCTGACATCGTCTACGCATGCGTGCTCGGCCGCACCACCGGGCCGCAGCAGGACAAGGGGGTCTACCGAACGCTGGACGGCGGTCAGCACTGGGAGCGCGTGCTCTTCGCGCGCGAGAACGTCGGCTGCTCGGGACTGGCGATCGACCCGCACAACCCGCGTACCCTGATCGCGGGCCTGTGGCAGGTGGAGATGCACACCTGGGGCGAGTATGGCGGCGGGCCGGGCAGCGGCGTCTACCTCTCCCACGACGGCGGCACGACCTGGACCCGACTCGAGGGACGCGGCCTGCCGCACGCGCCGCTCGGCAAGATCGACGTCGCGGTCGCGCCGAGCAATTCAGATCGCCTGTATGCGCTGATCCAGACGCAGGACCAGGGTTCGCTGTGGAGATCCGACGATGGCGGCGAGCACTGGAAGGCCGCGAGCCGTCAGCGCTCGCTCATCGGCCGCGCCGGCTACTACATCCGGGTCGCCGTCTCGCCCGGCAACGACAATGAGGTCCTGGTCGCCAACAGCACGTTCCACCAGTCGCTCGACGGCGGCGAGAACTTCCAGGAGACGCGCTGGGGCGGCGACACGCACGACATCTGGATCGATCCGCGCGACCCCGACCGTTTCGTGATCACCGACGACCTCGGCCTTCTGATCACCACCGTGCACGGACGCGGCTTCCACCGCGTGACGCTGCCGATCGGCCAGATGTACCACGTGGCGGTCGACAACCAGGTGCCGTACTACTTCTACAGCAACATGCAGGACGACGGGAACCTGCGCGGCCCGGCGGTGTCGGCCGGCCCCGGCGAAAGCGGCTGGGACCGGCACATGGGCGGCTGCGAATCCGGCTTCACGGTGCCGGATACCGTCGATCCCAACGTCGTCTGGGCCACCTGCTACGGCGATACCGTCACGCGCTGGGACGCGCGCCACCATGAGGCCCACTCCGTGAGCCCGTGGATGCACACGCTCGATGCCCCGCCGGGGGGACTCAAGTACCGCTGTCACTGGACTCCGCCACTGGCCATCGACCCGTTCGACCACAACACGGTCTACTACGGCTGCCAGGTGGTACTCCGGACGACCGATGCGGGCCAGAGCTGGTCGGTCGTGAGCCCGGATCTCTCCACGCAAGACCCGGCCCATCTGGCACCGTCCGGGGGCATCGTCGGGGACAACCTCGGGCAGTTCTACGGCGAGGTCGTATTCGCGATCGCGCCGTCGCGGGTGCAGCGGGGCGTCATCTGGGCCGGGACCAACGACGGGCAGGTCTGGGTCACGCGCGACGCGACGGCGAACTGGACCAACGTGACCCGCAACATGGGCGGGCTCCCGCCGCTCGGCACCATCACGAGCATCGCACCCTCGAGCTTCGAACCGGGCACCGCCTACGTCAGCGTCGACCTGCACCTCGTGGACAACCGCGACCCGTTCATCTACAAGACCACCGACTTCGGGCGGAGCTGGCGACGGATCAGCGGCAACCTGCCGCGGCACGCGTTCTCCTACGTGCGCTGTATCACCGACGATCCCAACGCAAGGGGCCTGCTGTTCGCCGGAACCGGCAACGGCGTCTACTACTCCACCGACGACGGCGAGCACTGGACGGCGCTTCAGACCGGGCTGCCCCCGGCGCCGGCGACCTGGGCGGTCGTGCAGCCGACGTTCCACGACCTGGTCGTGTCGACCTACGGCCGCGGTCTGTACATCCTCGACGACATCTCGCCGCTCGAGCAGCTGGCGCAGGACGGCAGCGAGCCGCCGGTGCGATTCTTCGAGCCGCGCACCACGTACCGCTTCGTCCGCGCGCCCCAGGCGCTGATCAACTTCTCGCTGAAGACCGCGCCCAAGGATCCGGTGCGGCTCGAGGTTCTCGACGCGCAGGGGCACCCGGTGCGCCGCCTCGAGGCCAAGGGCACTCCCGGCCTGAACCGGATCCGCTGGGACCTGCGTCACGAGCCGCCGCGGCTGGTCGCGCTGCGCACGAGGGCTCCCGACAACCCGCACATCTGGAACGAACCACGCTTCCGCGACGCCGACTCGCGCCCGATCACCCACTGGGGCACGCGCCCCGCGGAGGTCGGCCCGCTGGTCGCGCCAGGCGCCTACACGGTTCGCCTGACCGTCGACGGCCAGTCCTACAGCCAGCGGCTCGTCATCCTGCGCGACCCCGCGGCCCCGGGGTCGGACGACGACATCGCGCAGTCGGTGGATACGCAACTGCGGATCCGCGACCAGATCAGCCACAGCGCGGACGTCGTGAACCAGATCGAATGGCTGCGCCGGCAGCTCGAGGTGATCGACGGGATGGCGAAGCCATCGCAGTCGGCCGCCGCGGCGTCAGCGCCGCGCGCCGAAGAGGACGACGATGACGACGATGAGTCGGCGCCGGCCGCGACCGGGGCGGGCGCGGCATCGACCCGCCCCTTGGCTTCGCTGGCCGCCGCTGCCGCCGCGCTCGACGGGCGGCTGGCGGCGCTCGAGACCCGCTACGTGTCGCGCGCCCTGCGCAACAGTGACGACAAGTACTTCGTCGAGCCGTACGGTCTCTACCTCAATCTCCTCTGGCTGAACGCCGAGGTGGGGACCGGCGCTGGCGACGTGGCGGGTGGTGCCGACTTCGCGCCGACACGCACGCAGCTCGAGCTGCTGCGATCCTTCGAGGCCGAGAGCACGGAGCTCGACCACGCGTTCCGCCAAGTGCTCGACGAGGACGTGCCGGCGTTCAATGGGGCACTCGCACAGGCTCACGTGGCGGCCCTCCCGGTGACGCCGCTCCCGCACTGAGTCTGCGGCGCGCGGCGGCGCGCGCGACCGGCATTTCGTTGCGGGCGCGCGCCGCGCGCAAGCCCCGCTATGAGCCACCCTGAATGCCGCCTACGGCGCTGCGGATGCGCTCAAGGCTCCATCGACACAACCGACGACCCGTATACGCACTGCGGGACGCCCCGGCGTGCGGGCACCGGCCGGCGTGGCCGCGATCAGGCCGGGCGACGGCCGATCGCACCGACCGATGGCGCGTCACGGAGGGGCGAGCCTCGTGGAGATCCCATGCAGTCATCGAAGTCCGTCGCGGCGCGCCTGTTCGGTGCGTTCGCCATCGTCATCGCGATCTTCATCGCGGCCGCGGCACTGAGCGCCATCCAGCTGTCCCGCTACAACGAAGCGGTCGGGTATCTGACCGGCAAGGAACTCGAGAAGATGTCCGCGATCGGTCGCTGGATCCGCGGCGTCGAGGTGGCGATGCGGAACGCGAGTGACATGCTGCTCCTCGAGGACCACGACCGCCAGAAGGCGGCGCTCGCGCAGATGCGCCAGACGTGGGAGGGGCGGCGCGCCGCCAGCGACTTCCTCGACGCGTCCCTCAAGACGCCCGAAGGTCGCGCCCTGTTCAAGGCCGCCATCAAGTTCCGCGAGGGTAATCTGGTCGCCGAGCACGACCTCATCGCTGCGTTCGAGGCCGGTCACGTCGCCGACGCGCGCGCCATCCTCCTGCAGCGCGCCATGCCCGGCGAGCGCAGCCTGATGGAAGCGCTGGAGCAGCTCGACGTCCACGAGCAGGCACTGGTGCGCAGTCAGGCGCAGGAACTGGCGAACGCGTACCACCGCAGCATCGTGCTGCTGTGGCTGACGGTGCTGCTCGCGACCGCGGTCGCCGCGACGATGGCCGTGCTGGTGGTCCGGTCGCTGCGGCGGCCTCTGGCGCACGCGGTGGCGGTGCTTGCCGAGATCGAGAAGGACCACTACGACTCGGTGGTCACGGTCACTTCCGAGGACGAGACCGGGCAGGTGCTGCGGGCGCTCGACTCGATGCAGCGCAGCCTCAAGGAGCGCACCGCCCGCGAGCGCGCGCTCGCCACCGAGAATTCCCGCGTCAGGATCGCGCTTGACCGTTCGTCGGCCGCGACGATGCTCGCAGACAATGACGGCAAGATCCTGTACCTGAACGATGCGGCGAGCGAACTGTTCCGCCGCAATGCCAGCGAAATCCGAACGCAGATCCCGAATTTCGACCCGGATCAGGTGCTCGGGGCGAACTTCGACTCGTTCCACAAGGTGCCATCGCACCAGCGCGGCCTGTTGACCAGCCTGCGCAGCACGCACACCGCGGAGATGGCGCTCGGTGCGGCGACGCTGCGTGTGATCGCCTCGCCGGTGGTGGACTCCTCGGGCCAGCGCCTGGGCACGGTCGTCAACTGGCTGGACCGGACCAACGAGGTCTCCACGGAGAAGGAGATCCAGTTCGTCGTCAACGCGGCCGAGCAGGGAGACCTGACCCGCCGCATCCGCACCAAGGGCGAGGCGGGATTCTTCGCGACGCTCGCCAAGGGCATCAACACGATCCTCGACGGCAACGCGGGCCTCGTCCGCGAGGTCAAGGACGCGGTCGGCGAGGTGTTCCGCAGCGCCGCCGAGATCTCGACCGGCAATGCGAACCTGAGCCAGCGCACCGAGCAGCAGAGCTCCTCGCTCGAGGAAACGGCCTCGTCGATGGAGCAGATGACCTCGACGGTCCGGCAGAACGCCGACAACGCGGCACAGGCCAACCAGCTCGCCGGCGCGGCGCGCGCCCAGGCGGAGAAGGGTGGTGCCGTGGTCTCGGAGGCGGTATCGGCCATGCAGGCGATCAACAGCTCGAGCAACCAGATCGCCGACATCATCGGCGTCATCGACGAGATTGCATTCCAGACCAACCTGCTGGCACTCAACGCGGCGGTCGAGGCGGCGCGGGCCGGCGATCAGGGCAGGGGCTTCGCGGTCGTGGCGACCGAGGTGCGGGCGCTGGCATCGCGCAGCGCCGAGGCGGCCAAGCAGATCAAGTCACTGATCGAGGACAGCGTGTCGAAGGTGGAGCAGGGCTCCAGGCTGGTCAATGAGTCCGGGAATACGCTGCAGGAGATCGTGGCCTCGGTGAAGCGCGTGACCGATATCGTCTCCGAGATCGCGGCCGCGAGCCGCGAGCAGGCGTCCGGCATCGATCAGGTCAACAAGGCGGTCACCGAGATGGACTCCGTCACGCAGCACAACGCGGCGCTGGTGGAGGAGGCCGCGGCCGCCGCGCAGGCGTTGAGTGATCAGGCTTCGCGGCTCGACGGTATGATGGCCCGGTACAAGGTCATCGCCGACGATACGCCGGCCTGGAACGGGGGCGAGCGTCGCCGCGAGGACGCCTGGCTCGACCGGCAGGCCCCGGCGCCGCGAAAGGCGTCGGCCGTAGCGGCGCGTTCGGCGGCTACACGCAGCACCGCGCCCAAGGCACGACCCGCCGCGATGCGCGTGGTGCCGGGGCGCAAGGCGGTGGGCTCCGAGTCGCAGCCAAAGGCGGACCCGCGGGCCCAGACCGCCTCCGCCGAGGCCGCCGCCGACTGGGAGGAGTTCTGAGGCCGGCGTCGGGGCGCGCCCTGCGGCGCGCTCCCTGGCCGGATCGCTACGGATGCTCCTGCGCGACCAGCCACTTCACAAGTTCGATCAGCTTGTCGTAGCCGCCGGGTCCGCTCGCGACGCTCGATTCCACCCGATACTTGCCGTTGACGACCACCGTCGGCGTCGAGAGGACCTGGAACGCCTTCAGGAAGTCGTCCGCCTCGCGGCACTTGCGGTCGACGTCGAAGCTCTGCGCCGCAGCGAGGAACGCCTCCGGCTTCACGCCGGCGACCCGGGCATAGAACTTGGCGGCATCCTGGATCGACGGCGCCGGCACCTTCAGCGCGCGCCCGTCCTGCTGCATGGTGGCGAGCTCGCCGGTCTTCCAGACGGCGTCGAACATCGCATCGTGCGTCTGCTTGTCGATGCCGAGGGCCTGCGCCGCGTAGAACGCCTTCTGGAACATGGGCCAGTCCTCGTCCGGCCGGAACGAGGCGGGGACGTAGGCGATCTCGCCGTTCGGCGGAAGCGCCGCGCGGATCCGATTCATGACGGGCCGGAAGGCGTTGCACGCCGGGCAGGCGTAGGAGAACACCTCGGTCACCACGATCTTGCCCGGGCGCGTGCCCAGCTGGCGCGGCGACTGGATGCGGACGTAGTCCTTGCCCTCGACCCATGCGGGCGCCGCCGCGCTGGCGACTGTGGCCCAGACCGGGGCGAGCAAGGCGACGACAAGCAGGAGGACTCTGCGCATGGATGGACTCCGTCGAAGGTGGATCGCAGGCCGGAAAGTGTAGCAATCCCGCCGGCCGGAAGCCGACCGCCCGGGATGCAGCGGGGTTGGACCGTCGGCCCGCCCGCGCGTTCCGGAGGCTGGCCCGACAGTCTATAAAGTGAAACCCGCGACCGGCCGTCCCCGCCGCCGCGGACGCAACAGCATTGCGGTTAGTGCGACTCCCAGCGGATGCCCGTAGGGCTGCGGGGTTTAGCGGACCGTGCAAGAAGGACGAACGATCGGGGTCGCCGGCGGCCGACGCGCTTGAGGTGCGCGCCGCATCCCGAACGGCAATCCGAGGCGCCGAAGCCGTCGATCGGAATCCCGCCCCCGGTCATGGCATTCAGGCGGCATTCCGCGATCCACGACCGCCGAACACCAACGACCCCCACTTGCTTCGCTGCGAGGACGAAGTCGATGTGCCAGCGCAACGACTTGTGGCGTCGCAGGTGGCGGGCGATGCGCGCCTCGAGGCCGCGCCGTGCTGATCCGGTATAGACGTAGAAGCCGGGTGCCAATGTGCAGGTGCCGAGCCGTCCGATGATCCGCCGCACGGGTCGGCGAATTTCGATCAGCAGCTGGTAGGACCTCGGCGCGCAGCGTCGGACGGTTCGTTCACCGGGTCCGTGTGCGTGCTGTGCGGCCATTGGAGATGCGCCCGGTCAGGTCCTCGATGGACGTCGCGCACGCGCCGCGCGGCTGCCGAGACGTTGTGGGTCGTCCGTGAAGCGAACGGCGGCGGGGATGTCGGTGGATTCCGGCTCCCCCGGCCGGCCGCAGTGCCGGGAGGCGCACATCAGATGGGGACCGGCTTGCCGTCCTCGGGCCCCGAGATCGACGCGCTCGCATTGCCGGGCTGCATGTGGCGGGCGAAATCGAGGGCGTTCACGTAGCAGTCCCTCAGCGCAGCGGAATCGACGGTCGAAAGGCCGGTCGCCTGCGACCACTGGCCGCGTTCATAGGCGAGTACCGCGCGCACGATGGGCGAGAGCGTCGAGGCGGAGTCGCCGACTAGCGCCAGTCGCAGGTCCTCACTCAAGGGCAACTCGGCGGCAACCCGCTGCATCGGCCGGTCCAGCAGGGCATCGAGCACGGAGAGCAGGCCCACCATGAATGCACTCTCCCGCCGCGGATCGGTCATGCGCTCGGCCAGCGCCTCACACATGCGGGCGCGCACCAGCGCCAAGGTCAACAGCTCCCTGGGCTTTGCCTCGCCGAGCCTCGCCATCAGCAGCAGGGCGGCCCACTGGCGAACGACATCGTGCCCCAGCTGAACGACGACGTCCGTCAGCGTCGATACCAGCCGGCGTCGACCGTAGTAGGAACTGTGCGCGAGCCGGAGCAGCTGGTGGGCGAGTGCCGGATCGCGACCGATCAGCGCCCCGAGTGTCGCGGGCTCTGCATCGGCGCCGTTGAGTGCCACCAGCAGGTCGAGGATCGCGATCGCATTGGGGGCGACGCGCTTCGTCGCCACGGGCTCCGGGCTGGCGAAGTAGAAGCCCTGGAAGAAGTCGAATCCGGCCTGTTCGGCGCGGGCGAACTGCTCGTGTGTATCGACCTGGCGCGCCAGCAGCCTGACGGGCCGCCCGCCGCGCGCATCGGCGCTCCACTCCGCCCAGCCGGAGTCGCGGCTGATGTCGACGGCAACGTAGTCGCAGCGGGCGAGGGCGGCCGCGTGGGCGTCCGAGGCGTCGGTTCGCTCCATGGCAATGGCGATGCCGTCGGCTCGCAGCCGATCGAGGCGCTGCAGCACCGTCGGCGATAGCTCGATTCCGGAATCGAGCTCGATGACAGACCGACCGCGCGGCAGAATCGCCGTGACGCCCGATTCCAGCAGCGCCGCGTCCACACGCACGAACAGCCTGTTCTCGCCCACCAGGCGTTCGAGTCCAACGGTCGCCAGCGCCTCGCACAGGACTCGAGCCGACGCGACGGCCGCGGAGCCTCGCTCCATGATCGGCGGGCCTTGATACAGCAGCTCGTATCCGGCGACGCGACCGACCACATCCAGGATCGGCTGGCGCGCGAGCAGTACGGAGCGCGAAGTCATCATGAGTACGGTCGCTGATTGGGCGGCACGAGGACGGTCAGTCGTGTATGAACGCTGGGGCAGCGGCGGTCGCCAGATCGCGGGCAATGTGGCGTTCGCGCATCCGGGCCGCACTGCGAGGGGTCAGCGGGCGGCACCTGCTGCGCCCGTCAGTCTACCGGACACCGGCGTAGTGGATCCCCCGAAGTACTGAGAACGATTGCGTCGTACCGCACGGTTGGCGCGCGGCAGGACGCCTCCATCCAGTGCAATTCCGGCGCGCAGCGCTTCTCCCAGTGCGGAGGCGACTACCGGCGGCGGGGACGCGCCTCGTCGATAATTCGCTTCGCCAACTTGAGCAGATCTATGCGTCGTGGATCTGAACTCGAAAGCACGGCAATTCTAAGCAGCCAGAATTTCACCTTTCTATTTCGCCCCTACACCTTTCGATCGTTGCCACACGATCCCGCTCGAGGCTGCTCATGGTGATCAGGCCCTGTATGACCACGCCGTCCCAATGACCCCGAAGGGGACATTTCTACTTGGCGCAAAAGGGCCATCTGTATATCGCCTCTACAAGGTCACTTCGCATAACAGCCGATCTGTCCATTTAGTGAGGATCTGGACACGAGCCCTGCTTTCGGATCTCGGTCTCGATGAGACAGTCTCAAGGTCGTTGAGATCTAGAGAGACGCAAGCAGGCGCAATCGCATAGCTTGCCGAACTCGGCCAGCACGCAAAGACCCGGTCGCGGTGTATCCAGAGGAGATTCATAGGGCACGCGACCATACCGACGCTCACTGCCGGGTGCTTCCGTGGCTCACGATACGATGTGCACGTTTGTACTACGGATCGGCAAACACTCCCCCGCCTCCATGTGCCGGACAAGCGGTATGCATGGAATCTAGCGATCAGACCGGAGATCCCGTCATGTCCCAGGAATCTGTTCCATGAACACGCGTGTGATCTCGACTCGACAAGGTGCCGTATCGGGCGTGGTGGTTGCCGGAGTCGCCCGGTGGCTCGACATCCCCTATGCCGCACCGCCCGTCGGCGAGAACCGATTCCGCGCGCCTCAGCCCCACGAAAATTGGGATGGCGTGCGGGACGGGTCCCAAGCGGGGCCGACCTCTCCGCAGTGGACCGCCCCCTTCCCTGAGCTTGATATCGAGCCCCTGATCGGCAAGGGCTGGAAGCGTGGCGACGATTTCCTGACTGTCAACGTTTGGGCCCCGGACGCGGGCGCTACGGACCTCCCGGTCCTCGTGTTCATCCACGGCGGCGCTTTCTGCTTAGGCTCAAACTGGGCCGACGCCATCGACGGCGCCGCATTCGCCCGCTGCGGCGTCGTCTGCATGACCGTCAACTACCGCCTCGGCGTCGAGGGCTTCTTGGCGATTCCGGGAGCGCCCACGAATCTCGGACTCCGAGACCAACTCTTCGCGCTCGCCTGGATCCGGGACAACGCTGCGGCCTTCGGTGGCGATCCGTCGAACGTCACTGCATTCGGCGAGTCTGCAGGCGCGATGTCGATCGCCGACCTCGTGACGTCGCCGCTCGCGAAGGGGTTGTTTCGGCGTGCGATCATCGAGAGTGGCCATGGCTCGATGGTGCGGCCGATCGCAGTTGCCGAGCGCATCACGAGGAAGCTCGCGAAGATCCTCAAGATCAAGCCCGACGTCGAGGGCTTTCGCAGCAAGACGATGGAAGAGTGTGTCGAAGCCGTGAAGCAGCTGCAGCTTCCGACCACGCGCATCGACCTCCGCGATGAGCGGAAGCACGAGCCTGCCTATGGCCTGAGTCGGATCCTGCCCGTCTATGGCGACGACGTCCTTCCGCAGCGGCCTCTCGAGGCACTCGCCAAGGGTGCCGGTTCCGACATCGCGATCCTGATCGGCACGAACGCCGAGGAGATGAACCTCTACTTCGTGCCCACCGGCGTCAAGGACAAGATCAACCGCTGGCTCGCATGGTACCTAGTGAAGCGCTGCATCCCAAACGCGTGGGCGATCCTGAAGGCCTATGGCATAGCGCAGAGAGGACGCATCCCGGGGCATGCGTT
>JAFEDP010000309.1 GCA_018241545.1 Pseudomonadota bacterium | reverse complement strand
GTGCTCGCCGCCGCGGTCAAGGTCGAGCCGCTCGGCGCCGAGGACGCCGGCCAGGCCTACGCCAACTACGGCAGCGAGCCGCCGCCGCCGCTCAGGATCGACTCGCGCGCCGAGCGCCCCGCCGACGCCCTGCTCGCCTTCCTCGACGGCTTCAACGGCCGGGTGCTGCTGGCGGCCGAGTCGGCGGGGCGGCGCGAGGTACTGCTCGAGCTGCTGCACCGGCTCGACCGCTACCCGGCCGCCGCGGGCACCTGGGCCGAGTTCACCGCCGGCACCGAGCGCCTCGCGATCACGGTGGCGCCCGCCGCCGGCGGCCTGCTGCTACCGGCGGCCGGGCTCGCGCTCGTCACCGAGGAGCAGCTGTACGGCGAGCGCGCGCGCCAGGAGCGGCGCCGGCGCCGCGCCGAGCGCGACCCGGAGCAGATCCTGCGCGACCTGCGCGACCTGACCGTCGGCGCGCCGGTCGTGCACGAGGACCACGGCGTCGGCCGCTACCACGGCCTCAAGACGCTGGACATCGACGGCGCACCGCAGGAGTTCCTGGTCATCGAGTACCAGGGCGGGGACAAGCTGTACGTGCCGGTGACGGCGCTCGCGCGCGTGACGCGCTACACCGGCGCCCCGGCCGAGAGCGCGCCACTGCACAAGCTCGGCGGCAGCGAGTGGGGCAAGGCGCGGCGCCGCGCCGCCGAGCGCGTGCGCGACGTCGCGGCGGAGCTCCTCGACCTCTACGCGCGGCGCGCCGCGCGCGTCGGCACGGCGATGGCGCCGGATGCGCGCGAGTACGCGGCGTTCGAGGCGGCGTTCCCGTTCGAGGAGACGCACGACCAGCGCGAGGCGATCCGCGCCGTGCTCGCCGACCTCGCCACCGCCAAGCCGATGGACCGCGTGGTGTGCGGCGACGTGGGCTTCGGCAAGACCGAGGTCGCCATGCGCGCCGCCTTCGCCGCGGTGCAGGCCGGGCGGCAGGTGGCGGTGCTGGTGCCGACCACGCTGCTCGCGCAGCAGCACTACCAGAGCTTCGCCGACCGCTTCGCCGACTGGCCGGTGCGCATCGAGAGCCTGTCGCGCTTCCGCTCCGGCAAGGAGGCGCGCGCGGTGCTGGACGGCCTCGCCGCCGGCACGATCGACATTGTGATCGCGACCCACCGGCTGCTGCAGACCGGGGTGCGATTCGGGCGGCTCGGCCTCGTGATCGTCGACGAGGAGCACCGCTTCGGCGTGCGCGACAAGGAGCGCCTCAAGGCGCTGCGCGCCGACGTCGACGTGCTGACGCTGACCGCGACCCCGATCCCGCGCACGCTCAACATGTCGCTCGGCGGGCTCCGGGACCTGTCGCTGATCACCACCCCGCCGGCCGAGCGGCTCGCGGTGCAGACCTTCGTGCTCGAGTGGAACGCGGCTACCGTGCGCGAGGCGATCCTGCGCGAGATCCGCCGCGGCGGCCAGGTGTACTTCGTGCACAACACCGTCGAGGACATCGAGCGGCGCGCGGCGGAGATCCGCGCGCTGGTGCCCGAGGCCGACGTGCGCGTCGGCCACGGCCAGATGCGCGAGCGCGACCTCGAGCGGCTGATGCTCGACTTCTACCATCGCCGCTTCAACCTGCTGGTGTGCACGACCATCATCGAGAGCGGCATCGACGTGCCGACCGCCAACACCATCCTGATCGACCGCGCCGACCGCTTCGGGCTGGCGCAGCTGCACCAGCTGCGCGGCCGCGTCGGGCGCTCGCACCACCGTGCCTTCGCCTACCTGCTGGCGCCGCCCAAGGCGGCGCTGAGCGCCGACGCCCAGAAGCGCCTCGAGGCCATCGAGTCGCTCGAGGACCTCGGCGCCGGGTTCGCGCTCGCCACCCACGACCTCGAGATCCGCGGCGCCGGCGAGCTCCTGGGCGATGAGCAGAGCGGCCAGATCACCGAGGTCGGCTTCGCGCTCTACCTCGAGCTGCTCGAGCGGGCGGTCAAGGCGCTCAAGTCCGGGCGCCAGCCCGACCTCGAGGCGCCGCTGCACTCCGGCCCCGAGCTCGACCTGCACGTGCCGGCGCTGATCCCGGAGGACTACATGCCGGACGTGCACCTGCGCCTCGTGCTCTACAAGCGCATCGCGGCGGCGCCCGACGACGAGTCGCTGGACGAGCTGGCCGCCGAGCTGATCGACCGCTTCGGGCCGCTCGCCCCCGCCACCGAGAACCTGTTCCGCCTGACGCGCCTCAAGCTGCAGGCCGCGGCGCTGGGGCTGAAGCGTCTCGACGTCGGGCCGCTCGGCGGGCTCGTCGACTTCGGTACCGAGCACCGGGTGGAGCCGGCGACGGTGCTGCGCCTCGTGCAGAAGGAGGCCAAGACCTACCGGCTGGACGGCCCGACGCGGCTGCGCTTCACGCGCCGCGCGGACGGCCCGGCCGAGCGCTTCGCCGCGGCCCAGGCCCTGCTCGCGGCGCTCGGCCCCGGGGCATCGGGTAGACTCGCCTCATGAGCGTGCCCACCTCCCGCCGCGCCTTCCTGGCCGGCCTCGCGGCCCTCGCGGGCGGCGCGCTCGCGCGGCCGGCGGCCGCCGAGGCACCCGCCGGCAGCGCCCGCTATCACGTCGAGATCCTGGTGTTCCGCCAGCCCGGTCCGCTGCCGCCCGCCTACCCCCTGCCGGCCCTGCCGGTCGCGAGCGCGATCCCGGGCCGGGTCGAGCCGCTGCCCGAGTCGGCCTGGCAGCTCAACGCGGCCGAGCAGGGCCTCGCGCACCGGGGCGGCTACACGCTGCTCGCGCACGCGGCCTGGGCCGCGATCGTGCCGCCGAACGGCCGCACCACCGCCCGTCTCGAGGACGTGCTGAAGGACGGCTCGGGGCTCGCGGGCGCGGTGGCGGTGCAGCGCGGCCAGTACCTGTTCCTCGGCGTCGACGTCGACTACCAGGCGGCGCCGGGCACGACTTACGGACTGCGCGAGAAGCGCCGCATCAAGTTCGGCGAGCGCCACTACTTCGACCATCCGGCCTTTGGCCTCGTGGCCCAGGTGGTGCCGTCCCGGGGCGAGCCGGCCGCCGACTGAGCCCGCCGCCCGGTTCAAGTTCCGGCGCCGCCGGCCGACAGATGGGCGGACGCGCACAGGAGCCTGACGTGAGCGCGCCCGCCCCGCGCCCCATCGACATCCCCACCGACGACCCGACCGCCGCCCCGCTGCCGCTCGAGCAGGTCGTCGGCTCGGTCGCGGTCGCCGCCGGCGTGCTCGGCTGCGAGATGGCCGACATCGCCGGCACCGTCGACGACATGAACCGGCTGGCGCACAAGCAGGCCGAGGCCTTCGAGGCGATCCACGGCCGCGTCGCCGCCATGCGCACCGCCAACGAGGACATCCGCGGCGAGGCCACCGCCGCGGCCGAGGGCGCGCGCGCGACGCGCCGCCACGTCGAGGCCGCGCTCGGCGCCGCGGTCGACAGCATCGAGGCCGGGCTCGGCTCGGTCGGCGGCACGCTGGCGCAGATCTCCGGCGCGACGCACGAGATCGCGCGCATCGCGCTGCAGACGCGCGTCGTCGCGCTCAACGCCTCGGTGCAGGCGGCCCACGCCGGCCAGCATGGCCGCTCGTTCGCGATCGTCGCCGACTCGGTCCGCGACCTCGCCGAGCAGATCCAGCGCGCCAGCCAGACGATCGCGACGACCCTCGAGGAGCTCGGCACGACGGTGCGCGGCCTCGCGCGCCGCGACGGCGCCGACGCCGCGGCCGCCGCCGGGGCCGCCAGCCTGCGCGCCTCGGTCGAGCAGGCGCTTGAGCGCTTCCGCAGCGAGTTCGCCGCGGTCGAGCAGCGCGTCGCGGCCCTCGCCGGGCGCGCCGAGGCCAATGCTGGCGACTGCAGCGAGGTCGAGCGCGCCGCGCACGCGATGGCCGACGAGGTCACCGTCTTCGAGCGCTCCCTCGCCGGGGCCGCCGGCAAGGCCGGCCGGCTGCTGTCGATGAGCGAGGACCTGATCGAGATCACGGCCGCCTCGGGGGCCGAGACCGACGACACGCCGTTCATCGAGTCGGCGATGGACGCGGCGCGCGAGATCTCGGCCCGGTTCGAGGCGGCGATCGGCGCCGGGCGCATCGGGCTCGACGGGCTCTTCGACGAGCGCTACCGGCCGGTGCCGGGCAGCGACCCGCAGCAGTA
>JAFEDP010000308.1 GCA_018241545.1 Pseudomonadota bacterium | reverse complement strand
CTACGTCGCGGTGCTGTCGATGCAGTACCCGAGCCTGATCGGCGCGTGGAACGTCAGCCCGCGCTTCAGCTGGCAGCAGGACGTCAAGGGCACGAGCCCGCTCGGCGGCAACTTCGTCGAGGGGCGCCATGCGCTCGGCGTCGGCGTGGACGGCAACCTGCAGAATCGCTGGACGGTCGGTCTGAGCTACGTGTCCTTCGGCGGCGGCGGCCGCTACAACCTGCTGCGGGATCGCGACTACGTCGCCGCGACCCTGAAGTACTCGTTCTGAGGGGACCCACCATGAACCTTGCAAAGATTGCCGCCATCGCCGCCCTGACCTCGGTGCTGTGCCCGGCCGGCGCGGCGCTCGCCGCCGTCAGCGCGCAGGAAGCCGCGCGCCTCGGTGCCGACCTGACGCCGATGGGTGCCGAGAAGGCGGGCAACGCCGCCGGCACGATCCCGGCCTGGGACGGCGGCCTCTCGTCTCCGGCCAAGGCGGGCTTCCCCAACTTCGCGGCGCCGGCACGCGCGCCGGACCCGTTCCCGAACGACAAGCCGCTGTTCAAGATCACGCCGGCCAACATGGCCCAGTACGCCGACCGGCTGACCGAGGGCGACAAGGCGCTGCTGCGCCAGTACAAGGACACGTTCTTCATGAACGTGTACCCGACGCGGCGCACCGGTGCCTCGCCGCAGCGCATCTACGACGCGATCAAGCGCAACGCGACCACCGCCAAGCTCGCCGAGGGCGGCAACGGCGTCACCGGTGCGATCGAGGGCATCCCGTTCCCGATCCCGCAGCAGGGCGTCGAGGTGTTCTGGAACCACGTGCTGCGCTACCGCGCCGACGCGGCGGCGCGCGAGATCGGCCAGGCCGCCGTCACCGAGAGCGGCGCCTACAACATGGTGAAGTTCCACGACGAGTTCTTCGTCGCCTACTCGCAGCCGGGCGCGAAGGAGTCCGAGCTCGACAACGTCATCATCTACTTCATCCAGGAGACCGTGGCCCCGGCGCGCCTCGCAGGCCAGGTGCTGCTGGTGCACGAGACGCTCGACCAGTCCAAGGAGAACCGGCGCGCCTGGATCTACTTCCCGGGCCAGCGGCGCGTGCAGCGCGCGCCCAACATCGCCTTCGACAACCCGGGCACCGCGTCGGACGGTTTGCGCACCGACGACCAGTTCGACATGTACAACGGCAGCCCGCAGCGCTACGACTGGAAGCTGGTCGGCAAGAAGGAGATGTTCGTCCCGTACAACTCCTACAAGCTGCACTGGGCCAAGACCAAGGCCGACGACGTGATCCGGCCGCAGCACATCAACCAGGACACGGCCCGCTACGAGCTGCATCGCGTCTGGGTGGTCGAGTCCACGCTCAAGCCCGGCCAGCGCCACATCTACAAGCGCCGCACGCTGTACGTGGACGAGGACTCGTGGCAGATCCTCGGCGTCGACTGCTACGACAACCGCGACCAGCTGTGGCGGGTGCAGGAAGGCCACGTCATCAACTACTACAACGTGCCGACCATCTGGACGACGCTGGAGCTGACCTACGACCTGCAGTCGCGCCGCTACCTGGCGCTCGGCTTCGAGGACAACCCCAACAAGTCCTACGACTTCAACATCAAGCGCACGCTGCGCGACTACACGACGCTGGCGTTGCAGAACCGCGGTACGCGCTGAGGCGCGCCGGGGCGGAACTGGCGGGCCGGCGGCCTCGGGCGGCCGGCCCGTTTTCGTCACCGACGGAGGCGAGGGGAACAGGACGTGCGCGCGCTGTTGCTGTTCGCGGCCCTGCTGCCGGGAGTCGCGATCGCCGATGAGCCGGCCGCGGCCGACGAGCGGCCGGAGCCGGCGGTGATCGCGCCGCTCGCGGCGCGGTCGCTGCTGCTCGACGTGCGCACCCTGCCGGACGGCCACCTGGTGACGGTCGGCGAGCGCGGCCACGTGCTCGTCAGCCGCGACGCCGGCGCCTCGTGGCTGCAGTCGCCGGTGCCGGTGCGCGCGACGCTGACGTCGGTCTACTTCGCCGACGCCCTGCACGGCTGGGCCGTCGGCCACGACGAGACGATCCTGCGTACCGTGGACGGCGGCGCCCGCTGGATCCTGGTGCACTACGCGCCCGAGCACGAGCAGCCGCTGCTGGCCGTCTGGTTCGACTCGACCGGCCACGGCTTCGCGGTGGGTGCGTACTCGACGGTCTACCGCTCGGACGACGCCGGCGCGACCTGGCGCAACGTGCCGTTCGCGGCCCGGCCGCTGCCGGCGCCCGACGGGCACGGGGCGCCGGCCAAGGTCGCGCGCCAGGCCACGTACGAGGACATGCGCGCGGATGCCTGGACGCTGCAGCCGCACCTGACATCGATCAGCGCCGACGCGGGCGGCCGGCTGTACGTGACCGCCGAGGCGGGCCACCTGTACCGCTCCGACGACGGTGGCGGCACCTGGCTCGAGCTCACCTCGCCGTACGAGGGATCGTTCTTCGGCTCGCTGCCGCTCGAGGGCGACTCGGTGCTGGCCTTCGGGCTGCGCGGCCACCTGTACCGCTCCGACGACGGCGGCCGGCACTGGCAGCGGCTCAGCGTCGCGACCGAGGCGCTGCTCGCCGGGGCGACGCGCCTCGCCGACGGCACGATCGTGATCGCCGGTCTCGAGGGCGTCGTGCTCGTCAGCCGCGACGGCGGCCACAGCTTCGCCGTGCACCAGGAGGCCGACCGCAAGTCCTTCGACGCGGTGAGCCCGGCACCGGGCGGCGTGGTCGTGTGCGGCGAGGCCGGCGTGCGGCGGCTGTCGCTGGCCGAGCTCGCGCCGCGGGGTTGACGCATGGCTCACCGCACCCACGAACCGGCCTTCGTCCGCAAGATCGAGCACTACGTGTTCGACTTCCGCGTGCCGGTGATCACGCTGATCGCGGTGCTGACCGTGGCGTTCGCGGCGATCGCCGCCCGCGGGCTGCACATCGACACGCGCTTCACCAAGCAGCTGCCGCTGCAGCACGAGTACATGCGCACCTACCTGAAGCACCAGGGGGAGTTCGGCGGCGCCAATCGCGTGCTGGTCGCGCTCGAGGCGCGCGACGGCAACATGTTCTCGGCGGAGTTCCTGCAGGCGCTCAAGCTCGCGACCGACGAGGTGTTCTTCATCCCGGGCGTGGACCGGGCCCGGGTGCAGTCGCTGTGGACGCCGAACACCCGCTACACCGAGGTCGTCGAGGGCGGCATCCAGGCGGGCGACGTGATCCCGTCCGGGTTCCAGCCGACGCCCGAAGGGCTCGCGCAGGTGCGCGAGAACATCCTCAAGGCCGGCATCGTCGGGCGGCTCGTCGCCAACGACTTCTCCGGCGCGATCGTCGCCGCGCAGCTCGAGGAGCAGGACCCGCAGACCGGCCGGCCGGTCGACCTGATCCAGATCGGCGACGCGCTCGAGAAGGTGCGCGCCCACGTGCAGGGCGGCGACCCGGCGCTCGGGCTCGCGCCCGGGCACGTCGCCGTGCACATCATCGGCTTCGCCAAGGTCGTCAGCGACATCGCCCACGGCGCGCTCGCGGTCGCGGTGTTCGCGATCGTGACCGTGGTGCTGACGGCGCTGTTCGTGTGGCTGTACATCCAGTCGCTCAGGATCGCCCTGGTGCCGGTGGTGTGCTCGATCGTCGCGGTGCTCTGGCAGCTCGGGCTGCTGGTGCTGCTGGGCTACGGGGTCGACCCGCTCGGCATCCTGGTGCCGTTCATCATCTTCGCGATCGGCGTCTCGCACGGCGTGCAGAAGATCAGCGCGGTCGGCGACGCGGCGCTCGACGGCGCCGACAGCAACGAGGCCGCCCGCCGCACGTTCCGGCTGCTGTTCATCCCGGCCATCGTCGCGCTGCTCGCTGACCTGGTCGGGTTCGTGACGATCCTGGCGATCCCGGTCGAGGTGATCCGCGAGATGGCGATCACCGCCAGCATCGGCGTCGGCGTCGTGATCATGACCGACCTGCTGCTGCTGCCGATCCTGGTGTCGTTCATCCGCTTCGATCCGGGGTACGCCGACCGCATCCGCCGCCGCCAGGAGCAGCTCGCGCCGCTGTGGCAGCGGCTCGGCGGCATCGCCGACCGGCCGGTCGCCGCCGTCGTGATCGCGGTCGCGCTGCTGCTCGGCGTGGTCGGCTTCGTGAAGGGCCGGCAGA
>JAFEDP010000307.1 GCA_018241545.1 Pseudomonadota bacterium | reverse complement strand
AGCAGCACCGGCGCGAGGTAGTCGGCGCCGATGAAGGCGACGCCGGCCGCGCCCGCGCCCTGCAGCAGCGCCTGCGCCCAGTTGAGCATGAAGGCGAGCGCCGGGTGGTAGCAGTCCGCGACCACCCGGTAGTAACCGCCGGCGGCCGGGAAGCGTGCGCCGATCTCGGCGAAGGTCAGGGCCCCCACGAGGCTGACGGCGCCCGCGACGATCCAGGCGGCGAAGAACACCGCGCTGCCGCCGGCGGCGGCGGCGACGATCGCGGGCGTGCGGAAGATGCCGATCCCGACCACCAGGCTGAACACGACCATGGCCGTGTCGAAGCCCGACAGGCGCGCCTCGATGCGGCCGGCCTCAACCGGCACCGAGTGCCTCGGCGAGCAGGTCGGCGAGCGCCGCGTAGTCCTCGGGCGCGTTGTAGAGCTGCGCCGAGATCCGCACCAGCGGGCGCGGGTGGCCGTAGAGCCAGGTGCGCACGCCGCGCGCACGGCACCATTCGCCGAGCGCCACCGGGTCGAGGCTCGCGGCGGGCGAGCCGGGGGCGGCCGCCGGCAGCGGGAGGGAGGCCATCGAGCCGAGCATCGCCTCCGGGGCGGGCGCCGCGACGGCGAGGCGCGCGCACAGGATCTCGCGCGCCCGGCACGCGAGCGCCCGGTTGGCCGCCATCACCGCCGGCCAGCCGCCGGGCACGAGGCCGCCGAGCGTCGCGAGGGCGGCCGGGATCGCGAGCCACGGCGTCGGGTCGTCGGTCCCGGTCCAGTCGAACTCGGCGCGAAAGCCCCGGCCGCGGCCGTGGCTCGTGACGAGCGGGTGCACGCCGCCCTGCCGGTCGCGGCGCACGTGCAGGAACGCCGCGCCCTTGGGCGCGCACAGCCACTTGTGGGCGTTGCCCGTGTAGTACGCGGCGCCGAGCGCATCGAGCGCGACCGGCACCATGCCGGGCGCGTGCGCGCCGTCGACCAGCGTGTCGACGCCGCGCGCGGCGAGCTCGGCCACCAGCGTCGCGATCGGCAGCACCAGCGCGGTCGGGCTCGTGACGTGGTCGAGGAGCGCGAGGCGCGTGCGCGGGGTGACGGCGCCGAGCACCGCGGCGACGATCGCGGCCGGGTCGCCCACCGGGAACGGCAGCGACGCCTCGACGACGCGCGCGCCGCGATCCGCGGCCACCGCCTCGGCCGTGAGGCGGCAGGCGGCGTAGCCATGGCTCGTGAGCAGGATCTCGTCGCCGGGCCCGAGCGGCAGCGAGCGCAGCACGGTGTTGACGCCGCTGGTCGCGTTGGGCACGAACGCGAGGTCGTCGGGGTCGGCGCCGAGGAACGCGGCGAGCGGCGCGCGCGCCTCGGCGAGCCGCGCCGGCAGCGAGGTCGACAGGAACGCGACCGGCTCGCGCTCGAGCTCGTCGCGCAGCGCCGACTGCACCGCGAGCACCGCGGCCGGGCAGGCGCCGTAGGAGCCGTGGTTCAGGTACCGGACGTCCGGGTCGAGGCGCCAGTGCTGTGCGAGCGGCGAGGGCACGGCGAGCGATGCTAGCACGCGGGGCCGCGCGCGCCGCTCAGCGGTAGCGCGCGAGCGCGAGGCAGACGATGCCGCCGACGATCGCCGCGGCGCCGGCGACCCGCGCCGGCGTGACCGCCTCGCGCAGCACGCGCGCGCCGAGGTAGGTGCCGAGCAGCGTCGCGAGCTCGCGCGCCGGCGCGACGTGGCTCACGGGCGCGAGGCGCATCGCGAGCAGCACCAGCATGTAGCCGCCCGGCGCCAGCGTGCCGACGCCGAGCGCCGGCCACAGGTACTCGCGCGCCTCGCGCCGCAGGCCCGCGCGGTCGGCGAGCACGGTCGGGCAGAGCACCACGAAGCGGAACAGGTTCCCCGACCAGTCGATGAGCAGCGGCGACAGCAGCAGCGTGCGCACCGCCCAGCCGTCGTTGAGGGTGTAGAGGGCGATGCAGCTGCCGGTCGCGAGCCCCCAGCCGACGCCCGCCGCGTCGATGCGCCGCGTGCGGCCAACGAGCCCGGAGACCAGGGCGATGCCGGCGAGGATCAGCGCGAGCCCGGCGAGCGAGGCGCCGCTGAACGGGTCGCCGAAGAGCAGCACGGCGCCGGCGAAGGACAGCAGCGGCCCGAAGCCGCGCGCCACCGGGTACACGATCGACAGGTCCGCGGCCCGGTAGCCGGCCTGCAGCGCCGCCGAGTAGCCGAGGTGCAGCACCCCGGTCGCGGCGAGCGCGAGCCAGGCGCCGGCGCGGCGCGGCGGCCCGGCGTCCGCCAGCACCCAGGCGACGGCCGGCGACCACACCGCGAGCGAGGCGGCCGAGTACAGCCAGATGAAGTGCCGCGAGCCGGCGGCGCGCTTGGCGATGACGTTCCAGACCGCGTGCAGCAGCGCTGCCACGAGCACGGCGAGGAGCGCGGCGAGCGGCACGACGGCTCAGCGGCCGGGGGCGGACAGCGCGGCGCCGAGCGGCGCCGCCGCGCCGGGCGCCGCGGCGAGGAAGTCCCGGCCGACGAACGCCGCGACGGTGGCCGCGATTTGCGCCTGCGCGAGCGACGGCACGTCGTGGCGCTCGCCGAGCGCGGCGATGCCGGGGCCGAGGACCGCGAGCCAGATGTCGGCGGAGCCGGGATGGGCGGCGCCGTGCTCGCGCCAGTCGACCGGGCCGACGCCGCGGCCGTGGTCGGCGGTGAGGATGAGCACGGTGCGCCCGCGATAGGCGTTGAGCGCCTGCAGCTGCGCCCACAGCTGCGCCACGTAGTCGTCGAAGCGGCGCGCGGTCTCGAGCACGAGGTCGTAGCGGCCCATGTGGGCCCACAGGTCGGTGTCGCCGTAGCCGACGAACAGCAGCCGCGGGCGGTGGTGGGCGAGGTAGCGCCTGAGCGCGACGGCCACGAACGCGTCCGGGGCGTTGCTGCCGTACAGGCTCGTCGAGTCGTCGTACAGCCCCGCGAGCAGCCGACCCTCGGGCGTCGAGTCGGCGCGGTCGACGAGCGTCGGCCCGACCCGCACCGGCAGGTGGCTGCGCACCGGGTTGAAGAGGTCGGCGAGCACGCTCCAGGTGCCGAACACGGCGCTGCGCCCGGCGAGCCCGGGCTGGGTGTTCAGCCACTCGAACACCGTCGCGTCGGGGTTCGGGCCGAACTCGTTGCGGTCGATGCGCGGGTCGGTTCGGCCGGTCAGCAGCTCGTGGTAGCCGGGGTAGGAGATCGCGACGCCGTTGGTGACGGCGACGCGGCTGCCGCGCTCGAGGTTGCCGAACAGCTGCCCGCCGGAGGCGACCGTGCTCCACACGAACGGGAACAGCCGCGCGCGGCGCGTGGCCGCGTCGGGGCCGCCGAAGCGGCGCTCGAGATCGGCGCGCGTGCGCGCATTGCCGGAGGCGGCGGGGTCGGCGAGCAGGGCGGGGTCGGCGCCGCTGAACACCTCCTGCCAGCGCAGCCCGTCGCAGACGACGAGCACGACGTTGTCGACGCGGGCCGACGGGGCCGCGCTGGTGCCGGCGGCGGGCAGCGCGGCGGCGAGGACGAGCAGCAGACGCAGGAATCGCATGGCGGGGGCCGGGAGGCGGCGCGGGGTGGCCCCATCTTGCCCGATCGCTGCGCCGGCGGGGCGGCGGGGCCGGACGTGCCGCTGCCCACCCCGTCGCGGCCGCCCGCGCGGCCGGCGCCGGGGCCTACGGCGCCGTCCAGCGCCTGAGCCAGGCCTCCACCGTCTCGTGCCAGCGCAGGCTGTTCTGCGGCTTGAGCACCCAGTGGTTCTCGTCCGGGAAGTACAGGAACTCGCTCGGCACGCCGCGGCGCTGCGCCGCGGTGAATGCGCCGATCCCCTGGTCGAGCGTCACGCGGTAGTCGAGCCCGCCGTGCACGACGAGCATCGGCACGCGCCAGTCGCCGACGTGCGCGGCCGGACTGAAGCGCTCGTAGTTCTGCGGCGCCTGCCAGGGCGTGCCGCCGTTCTCCGTCTCCTCGAACCACAGCTCCTCGGTCGCGAAGTACATCGCGCGTGGGTCGAACACGCCGTCGTGGGCGACGAGGCAGCGCCACGCCCCGGAGGCCGGCGTGTGCCAGCTGCCCGCGATCCAATTGATCATGAAGCCGCCGTAGCTCGCGCCGAGCGCGCAGGCACGGTCGGGCGCGAGGAACGGGTAGCGCGCGAG
>JAFEDP010000306.1 GCA_018241545.1 Pseudomonadota bacterium | reverse complement strand
CACGCTTCGTCGCCCAGCAGGTGGCCCCGCCCATACCGCTCGCGGCGCTGGTCGAGAGCCTGGTCGCCGCCCTCAACCAGAGCCTCGCGGTGTGGGAGATGTCCCCGGTCGCGACCGCCGTCGATCGCGACCTGATGGACCGGTTCCGGCGGCTGTTCGGGCTGCCGCGCCGGGCGCAGGGCACGCTGGTCCCGGGCGGAGCCTTCGGCAACCTCACCGCGCTCTTCGCGGCGCGCGAGGCGCTCGCCCCCGTGCGCCGGCGCGGCGGCGCGCGCGGCCTCGCGGTGATCGTCGGCGCGCAGGCGCACTACTCGATCAAGCGCGCCGCGCGGGTGCTCGGCCTGCCGCCGGACGCGGTGTTCCGCGTGCCGCTCGACGATGAGTACCGCACCGACGTGGCGCGCGTGCCCGCGGCGTTCGCCCGTGCGCGGCGCGCCGGGTTCCGGCGCTTCGTGCTGGTCGGGTCGGCGGGGTCCACGCCGACGGGCAGCTTCGATGATCTCGTGGCGCTGCGCCGCCTCGCCCGCGCCGAGGGCGCCTGGCTGCACGTCGATGCCGCGCACGGCGGCGGCCTCGCGTTCAGCCCGCGGCTGCGGCCGCGGCTGCGCGGCCTCGGCGCGGCCGACTCGATCGCCTTCGACCCGCACAAGATGATGTTCATGCCGCTCGCCGCCGGCGGCGTCATGGTCCGCGACGGCGCGCACCTGCGCGCGCCGTTCAGCGAGCAGGCGCCGTACCTGTTCGGCACGCGGCGCGAGTGGCCGGACATCGGCCAGTCCACCCTCGCCTGCTCGCAGCGCTTCGATGCCCTCAAGGTCTGGCTGGTGTGGCAGGCGTACGGCGCGGGCGCGTGGGACGCGCTCGCCTCGCACACCTGTGCGGTGTGCGAGGCCGCGTACCGCTACTGCCTCGACTCGCCCTGGCTCGAGCCGCTGCACGCGCCGCACGCCAACATCCTGTGCCTGCGGCTGCGCCAGGCGCGCGGGCCGGGCGCGGACCGGCGCCACTGGCGCATCAAGGAAGCCATCAACGAGAGCGGCTACGCGTACGTGAGCTCGACCGTGCTGCGCGGGCGGCGGGTGCTGCGCCTCGTGATCATGAACCCGCGCACCGGCGCGGGCGATGCGCTCGCGGTGCTGCGCCGGATCGAGCGCCTGGCCCGCCGGCCCTGAGCACCCGCGCCCCGCCCGCGGGCGGACGCGCTACGCCGGCTCCGGCGCGCGCCGGCCGGTCGCCAGCCGGCGGGCGGACGCCAGCAGGCTGCCCGGGGGCACGGGCCGGCTGAAGAGGTAGCCCTGCGCGTAGCGGCAGCCGATCGCCTGCAGGATCGCGGCCTGCGCGCCGACCTCCACGCCCTCGGCGACGCTCGTCATGCCGAGGTTCTCGACGAGCGTGATCGTCGCGTGGATGACCGCGAGCATCTCGGCGTTGTCGTTGAGCCCGCGCACGAACGACTGGTCGATCTTGACGGCGTGGAACGGGAAGTCGCGCAGGAACGCCAGCGACGAGGTGCCCGTGCCGAAGTCGTCCATCGCGAGCCTGACGCCCGCCTCGCTCAGCGAGCGCATGAGGTCGAGGCTGCCGGCCGGGTTGCGCATGACCTCGCGCTCGGTGACCTCGAGCTGCAGGCAGCGCGCCGGCAGGCCCGTCGCCTCGAGCGTGCGCTCGACCTGCGCCAGCAGGCGCTGTCCGAGCGACAGCTCCGCCAGCGAGACGTTGACGCTGACGGTCTCGGGGGCGTGCTCGGGATCGGTCTGGCGCCACTCCACGAGCGTCCGGCAGGCCTCGTTCATGACCCACTGCCCCACGGCGACGATGAGGCCGGTCTCCTCGGCCACCGGGATGAACTCGGAGGGCGGGATGTTGCCGAGCGTCGGGTGGTTCCAGCGCAGCAGCGCCTCGGCCGACTTCATGCGGCCGGAGTTGAGGTCGACGATCGGCTGGTACACCAGCGACAGCTCCGGCGTGCCGATGGCCCGCCGCAGCTCCGAGTCGATCGTGAGGTTGCGCGCGAGGCGGGTGTGCATCGCCTCGCTGAACACCACCGAGCAGGCGCGGCCCATCCGCTTGGCCTCGTACATCGCGACGTCGGCGCTGCGCACGATGTCCTCGGCCGACGTGCAGCACTGGGCGCTCGTGACGATGCCGATGCTCGCGGTCGAGTAGATCTCGTTGCCCGAGATCGTGTAGGGCCGCGCCAGGTGGTTCAGCAGGCGCTCCGCCACCCGCGCGCCGTGCTCGGCGCAGGCGACGCCGTGCAGCAGCACCAGGAACTCGTCGCCGCCGAAGCGGCAGATGAGGCTGTCGCCGCCCTCGCGGGACTCGCCCGAGGCGCGCACGCACTCGCGCAGGCGCGCCGCGATCTGCTGCAGCAGGTCGTCGCCGGCCTTGTGGCCGAGCGTGTCGTTGACGATCTTG
Organism: Pseudomonadota bacterium; assembly: GCA_018241545.1. Taxonomy (GTDB): domain Bacteria; phylum Pseudomonadota; class Gammaproteobacteria; order Steroidobacterales; family Steroidobacteraceae; genus CAIKZZ01. Next base: position 1,731 of record JAFEDP010000306.1, on the reverse strand, counting down.
AAGCGGTCGAAATCGAGGAACAGCACGGCGAACGGCCGCTCGCCGGTGCTCTGCTGGCGCGCCACCGCCCGCGCCAGCTCCTCCATGAAGTGCGCGCGGTTGGCGAGCCCGGTCAGGCGGTCGTGGGTGGCAGCCGCCGCGAGCTCGCGCTCGAAGGCCTTGCGCTGGGAGATGTCCTGCACGATGGACCAGATCACGGCGCGCCCGGAGGCGTCGTCCATGCGGATGCCGGACAGCAGCACCGGATAGGTGGAGCCGTCCTTGCGGCGGTAGACCTTCTCGTAGGGGCCGTAGCGGGACGTGGTCGCCAGCGCGTCGAGCTGGGCCGCCTCGTCGGTCGAGTACTCGGTCGGCGTGAGGTCCCAGTAGCTCATGCCGAGGAGCTCGGCGCGCGAGTAGCCGGTCGGCTCCAGCAGGGAGTTGTTGAACTCGAGGAACCGGCCGGTCGCGAGGTCGTTGAGTGCGATGCCGACCGGCGAGGCCTCGAACAGCGAGCGGAACCGGATCTCGCTGTCCTGCATCGCGAGCTCGGCGGCCTTGCGGGCGGTGATGTCGATGTGCATGCCGGCCGTGCGCGTCGGCACGCCGCGCGCGTCGACCGCGTTGACGCGGCCGCGGATCGTGACCCACACCCAGTGGCCGTCCCGGTGGCGGACGCGGGCCTCCAGCGCGAACACCCGGTCGGCGGACTCGGCGGCGGCGCTCACCGCCCGCGACAGGGCGCGGCGGTCGTCGCTGTGCAGCAGCCGCAGCCACTCGGAGGCCTGCAGCGGCGCGGCATCGTCGCCGCCGTAGCCGAACATCGCCTTGAACGTGCGGTCGCCGACCAGGGCGTTGGCGGCGACGTCGAGCTCCCAGGTGCCGACCTTGGTGCCTTCGATGATCGTGTTCAGGCGCTCGCGCTCCATGGCGAGCAGCGACGCCGAGCGGCGGGCGGCGTCCGCCGCCCGGGCGGTCGCCTCGGTCGACAGCAGGCCGCGCCGGCGGATCCCGTAGTAGGTGAAGCCGAGCACGATGATGACCAGCGTCGCCGGGATGAGCCCGGTCAGCGCCCAGTTGCGGGCGGTGCGCAGCCGCTCCAGGTACACGGTGGCGTCGATGTCGACGCCGACCACGGCACGCGCGCCGCTCGCGTCGGCGACCGGCGCCCAGCCGGTCATGAACGTGCCCCACTCGTCCTGGTACGGCGCGTCGGTGGCGGTCGCCTGCGCCGCCGCCGATGGGCTCCCGAGCGCCGCCTCCATCGCGGGGTCGGTGTGGTCGTAGACCGCCCAGACGCCGGACTGCGCCGACTGGCCGCTCGGCAGCGTGGCGCCGGGGTCGGCGGACTCGAGGATGAAGCGCACGCGGCCGCCGTCCCGGACGACCGTGTAGACGTAGCGCAGGTCCGGCAGCGCCTGCTTGAGCCGGGTGAGCGGGGCGACCGCCGCGCGGTAGTCGGGCCCGTTCAGCTGGTCCGGGCGGCGGATCGCCGCGTGCAGCCCGGGGTCGATGACGGTCGAGGCGACCTCGGCAACGCCCACCAGGTAGTGGCGGAAGTCCTCGCCGAGCGAGTTGCGCTCGGAGATCCACAGCCCGATGACGCCCGCCGACACCGCGGCCCAGACGAGCACGCCGAAGATCCCGGCCTCGCGCGCCGCGCGCCGGCTGATGGACCTCTCGACCTCGGGCGCTGCCACCCGATCCGGCTCCTGCTCTGCGACCACCGCCTTCCCCGCAGCCCACGACACC
>JAFEDP010000305.1 GCA_018241545.1 Pseudomonadota bacterium | reverse complement strand
CAGGCCGAGCGACACCCCGACGCTGGCGCCGCTCACGCCGGCGCGCCACACCCACGGCCGGCGGCTGGTGTCGACCAGCGGCTCGAGGTTCTCCTTGAAGAACGCGTCGAACAGCCCGCCCGGCGCGAACAGCCGCGCGAAGTCCGCGAGCGGCACGTCGCTCTGCGCGCCGGCCACGAACGGGTAGCGGCCCTGGGTGATCTGGGCGCAGTCGCGCGCCACGTTCTGGCGGAAGCGCGTCTCGAGCTCGCTGCGCGCCTGCGTGACGGCCGCCCCCTCGGTCTTGCCGCCGATCTGCGTCACGAGGCCGCCCACCGAGGCCGGCAGCAGCGCCGCGTCCGACTGCAGCGACTTGACGAGGTCGCCGCCGCCGGCGCGCGCCAGCGCCTTGACCGGATCGGTCTCGCCGACGCCGGTGCCGACCGACTGCGCCTGCTGCTGGATCTGGCCGATCTTGGCGAGGATCCGGTCGATCGGCGCCTGCCCGGGCGGCGTGCCCGGCGGGCCGACCAGCGTCTGGTGCAGCCCGGCGAAGTGCTGCGTGACCTGCGTCCCGGGCGGCGCCGAGGTCTGCACGCCGGCGAGTTCCTTGCCGGCGTTGAGCAGCTGGCCGAGCTTCTGCGTCACCGCCTGCTTGGCCTCGGCCACCTTGCCCTGCTGCTCGCCCGGGTCCGGGATCAGGTGCGTGTTCTGGTCGACCGTCTGTAGCAGGCCCTTGAGCGGCGAGGACGGCGCCGCCAGCACGCCGAGCGCCGCGGCCGTCTTGTCCATCGAGGCGAAGGACTTGAGCGCGATGTCGGCGAGCAGCTTCTCCCAGGCGTTGATGTAGTCCTTCTCGTACAGGTCGATGACCGCCGCCGAGAGCTTGAGCTCGTCCGTGACCGACACCGAGTCGGCGCCGAGCACCCAGGCCTCGTCGCGGAACTGCTTGATGAGCTGCGCGGTGCCGCTCGAGGTCGCCTCCTGGAACACCGCCTTGGTGTAGAGCGCCGGGAACGGCTCGCTGAGCGGCGTGCCGCTCTTGCGCTGGAACACCTGGTCGGCGCCGAGGCCGGCGGCCACGTCGAGGTGCACGGCGCGCTGCGCGTCGCCCGCGTAGTTGAGCTTCAGGCGGCTGTACACGAGCGCCGGCACCGAGGCCCGGCGCACGGCGCTGCGCGCCTGCGCCACGAGCTCGTCGTCGACCGGCATCGCGCGCAAGCGGTCGGCGTTGTCGAGCAGGCCGTGGAAGTGCGCCGACAGCGCCTCGCGCGTGGTCGGGTCCCGCGGGTAGGCGAGCGCCCACTCGACGTCGACCAGCGCGCCCAGCTGGTCCTTGTCGAGGTGCTCGGGCTCACCGAGCATCAGGTAGGCCTTCAGGTACTCGTACAGCCGGTCGGGCGCGGCGCTCGACTCGATCAGCCGCTGGCGCATGCGCGCCGCGACCCGCGGCAGCAGCACGCCGTCGAGCTCGCGCACGTAGGCATCGCGCGCGGCCTCCGCGAGCGAGCGGCCCTGGAACAGCCCGAAGCGCATCAGCAGCGGCACGTGGTCGTGGTACTGGTCGGCCTTGTCGAGCACGCCGCGCACGGCGTTGAGGCGCGGCAGCACGCCCTCGAGCGGCACGTCGCCGGCGACCGTCGGCACCGACTTGAGCGTCGCGACCGCGGCGGTGACCTCGCTGACGAAGGCGCGGTTGCGCCCGTAGCTGACCGCCATGCCGGCCACGCCCACGACCGCGACCAGCGCCAGCGAGCCGTACAGGGCGAGCTGCAGCGCGGCCTTGCGGAACTCCTGCGCGCGGTTGACGCCGGCGAGGCCGGACTCGGCCAGCACCACGTCCTTGAGCAGCCGCTCGATGAAGTAGGCCTTGCCGCGGCCGCTCGCCGCGGCCGCGACCGCGTCGCTGCCGAGGCCGAAGGTGCGGCCCATCGCGCCCATCAGGCGGTCGATCGGCGTGCCTTCCTGCGTGCCGCTCGTGAAGTACACGCCGCGCAGCAGCACCGCCTTCTCGTAGCGCGAGCCGCCGAACACCGCGCCGAGGAAGTCGTCGACCAGGGTCCGGAGCGCGGCCATCTGCTGCGGGAAGGCGAACACGCGCGCCCGGCGGCGCGCGTCGTGCTCCGCCTCGACCCGCTCCCAGACGCGCTCGTTGAGGCGCGTCATCAGCGCGTCGAACTCGGCGCCGAAGCGCCCGGCGGCGGCGCCGGAGAGCGTGTCGGGGTAGGCGAAGGTCGTGCCCCACACCTGCGCGCGCCCGTCCTGGGCGAGGTCGTCGAAGTACTCGGTGAAGCCCGCCACCAGGTCGCACTTGGTCACGAGCACGTAGACCGGCAGCTGCACTCGGAGCTCGCGGTTGAGCTCCTCGAGGCGGCGGCGCGCGGCGGCGACGCCGGCCTCGCGCTCGGCCGGCGTCTGGGTCATCAGGTCCGCGGCGCTGACCGCGAACAGCACGCCGTTGAGCGGCCGGCGCGTGCGGTACTTCTTGAGCAGCGTGAGGAACTCGGCCCAGCCGGCGCTGTCGGCGCCGGGATCGGAGTCCTGCGAGGTGTAGCGCCCGGCGGTGTCGAGGAACACCGCGTCGTCGGTGAACCACCAGTCGCAGTTGCGCGTGCCGCCGACGCCGCGCACCGCCTCCTTGCCGAAGCGCTGCTCGAGCGGCATGTTGAGGCCGGAGTTGACCAGCGTCGTGGTCTTGCCGGTGCCGGGTGCGCCGATGATCACGTACCAGGGCAGGTCGTAGAGGCTGCGCCCGTGGCCGGACTTCTTGAGGAGCGCGGTCGCCTCCTCGAAGCGCTCGCGCAGCGCCGCGACGTCCGCGCTCTGCGCCCGCGGGTCGGCTTGCTTCGCCACGGCCTTGAACAGCTGCTCGCTCTTCTGGCCGCTGCGGTAGCGCCGCCAGCCGTGCGCCGCGGCCCACACCGCGAGGCAGACGAGGAACAGCCCGAGGCGCGCCCACGCCGAGGCGAGCGGCCGCCAGTCGGCGAACGCGAAGTAGGGGCCCGCGAACCAGATGAAGAGCGCGAGCAGCAGGAAGCCGAGGGTCACGACCACCGCGCGGCGCTTGAAGAAGGCGAAGATGCCCATGCTCAGGCCCCCCCGCCGCTGGCGACGTGCACGATCTCGACGCGCCGGTTGCGGGCGCGGTTCTCCGGCAGCGACTCGGGCGTGTAGCGCGGCTGCGAGGCGCCCACCCCGGTGTACTCGACGCGCGCCGGGTCCCTGAGCGCCGCCTTCAGGAGCTTGGCCACGCTGACGGCGCGGTCGCGCGACAGCTCGAAGTTGTCGCGGTAGCGCATCGAGCGCACCGGCTGGTCGTCGGTGTGGCCGACGACCAGGATGCGGCCCGGCGCCTGGTCGAGCGCCGCGGCGACGTGCTGCAGCGTCTCGAGGTGCGCGGGGTTCACGACGGCGCTCGCCGAGGCGAACAGATCGGGCTCGACCAGCGTCACGAGCGTACGCCCGCCCTGCTCCTCGACGGTCACGGTCTTCGCGGCGACGTCGGCGGCCAGGAGCTCGGCGAGCCGCGCGCTGCGCGCCGGCGCCGCCACCTGCGTCGTGAAGCCCTCGAGGCCGACCCGGGCGAGCGCCTCGTGCGCGGGACCGGCCGCGCTGCCGAGCAGCGCCCGGAACACCACGAAGGCGAGCGCCAGCACCGCGAGCGTCGCGGCGCCGACCACCCACCAGGGCACGTAGCGCACCAGCGGGTTGCGGCGGTCCTCGAGCCCCTGCCAGCGCAGCGCGAGCTCGGGCGGCGCGGCGCCGCGGAACTCGCGGATGCGCCGGTACAGGTCGTGCTGGACCTCGGCGAGGCGCGCCTCGCCGCGCTCGGCGACCTGGTACTTGCCCATGAAGCCGAGCGCGATGATCAGGTACTGCAGCTCCATCAGGTCGATGTGGCGCGCCGGGTCGCCGACGATGCGCGTCAGCATCTCGAAGAACTTCTCGCCGCCGTAGGCTTCGCGGTGCAGCTGGACCAGCAGCGTCTGCTGCGCCCACTCGCTCTGCGCGCCCCACGGCGTCGCCAGCACCGCCTCGTCGAGCGCGGCGCACAGCGCGTAGCGCGCCGCGACCACGATCTCGGCGGCGACGCCGGCGCCCTTGGCGCGCTCCTCGAAGCGCCGCAGGTCCTCGAGCGTCTGGCGCCTGAGGCCCGCGACGTCGGCGAGCTG
>JAFEDP010000304.1 GCA_018241545.1 Pseudomonadota bacterium | reverse complement strand
GGCCTCGTTCGAGGGCGTGCGCGGCGCGCAGATCAGCGGCGTGTACAGCCCGACCCCGGCAAAGCGCGCCGCGCTCGCCGAGCGCGCCAACCGCCTCGGGCTCGGCCCCTGCCGCGCGTTCGACAGTCTCGATGACATGCTGCTGTCGGGCGTCGTCGATGCGGTCTGGGTGCTGTCGCCGAACGACAGTCGCCTGGCCGTCTTCCGCGCGATCCACGACGCCGTCGTCAAGCGCGGCGCGCCGCTGCGGGCGGTCGCCTGCGAGAAGCCGCTCGCACGGACTCTCGCGGAGGCCGAGGAGGTGCTGCGGCTCACCGAGGCCGCCGGGCTCGCGCACGGCTACCTGGAGAACCAGGTGTTCTCGACGGCGGTGGTGCGCGGCAAGGAGATCATCTGGCGCCGCGCCGTGCCCGCCGCCGGCCGGCCGTACCTCGCGCGCGCCGCCGAGGAGCACGCCGGGCCGCACGAGCCGTGGTTCTGGGACGGACGGCGGCAGGGCGGCGGCGTGCTGTCGGACATGATGTGCCACTCGATCGAGGTCGCCCGCCACCTGCTGACGGCGCCCGGCGAGCCGCGTGACTCGCTCAAGGTCAGGAGCGTGAGCGCGACCGTCGGCCACCTGAAGTGGACACGGCCCCGCTACGCGGCCGAGCTCGCAAGCCGCATGCCGGGCATTGACTACCGGCGCGCGCCCGCGGAGGACTTCGCCCGCGGGATCATCACGCTCGAGGATCCGGATGGGAACGAGGCGGTGATCGAGGCGACCACGTCCTGGGCGTACGTCGGCGCGGGCCTGCGCATCGACCTGGAGCTGCTGGGGCCCGAATACGCGATGCAGTTCTCCTCGCTCGGGACCGGCCTCAAGGTATTCCTGTCGCGTGCCGTCAGCGGCAGCGGCGGCGAGGACCTGGTCGAGAAGCAGAACGCCGAATCGGGCCTGATGCCGGTCGTCGAGGACGAGGCCGGGATCTACGGCTACACGCTCGAGAACCGCCACATGGTGAGTTGCTTCGCGAGCGGCACCACGCCAAGCGAGACATTCCGCGACGGCGTGGAGGTGGTGCGCATCATCATGGCGCTGTACCGCTCGGCCGAAGAGGGACGAACGCTGACGCTGCCGGACGATTCTCTGTGCGGCTACGTCCCGCCGGTCGCCCGGGGGCCGGCCGGCGACTGAGCGCGCGGGGCGCCCGCCGCGGGCGACGGATCGCGGGTGACGGGAACGCCGAGCAGGAGTGGCGCCGCGACCGCGACTGGCACGTCCTCGTGCGCTCGAGCGGCGATGACCAGCCAGGCGCACCCGGCGACGACGGCCGCTGCGACGGCGATCGCCGGCCAGAGTACCGGAGGCGACCGCAGGACGCGCATCGGGATTGCCGGCACGGCCTCAATGCACGGTCGGGCGCGAGCGGCGCGACAGCGAATAGACGTACGCGGCGAGCACGCGTGCGCGCTCGGGTCCGAGCCGCGCGCGCCATGAGGGCATGACGCCGCCGCGCCCGTCGCGGATGCTGCTTCTGATCGTCTCCGGATCGCCGCCGTAGAGCCAGATCGTGTCCGTCAGGTTGGGCGCCCCGAGCGCCGGATTGCCACGACCGTCGGCACCGTGACAGGCCGCACACACGCCGAATAGCGCCTGGCCGGCGAGCGCCTTGGCGGCATCGTGCGGCGCGCCGGACAGGCTCAGGACGTAGTGGGCCAGGCTGTCGATGTCGGCCTCGCCGAACTGCGCGCCCCACGCCGGCATCACGCCGTGGCGACCGTCGAGGATGCTGGTGAGGATCGCCTCGCCGTCTCCCCCGTAGAGCCAGTCGTCGTCCGCGAGGTTCGGCGCGCCGAGCAGCAGGTTGCCGTGGCCGTCGGGACCGTGGCAGGCGGCGCAGTTGTCGCGGAAGAGGACGAGGCCCATCGCCCGCGCCCCGGGGTCGCCCGCCAGCGTCTCGACCGGCACGCCGCCGAACTCGCGCAGCGTGGCAGCGAGCCTGGCCCGGTTCGCCGCGACGTCGCGCTCGAGCTGATCGCGGGACGTCCAGCGCAGCAGGCCGGCGTGGTTGCCGAAGCCCGGATACAGCGCGAGATAGGCGAAGGCGGCCAGGAACATCGCCAGCGACAGTGCGATCCACCAGCGCGGCAGCCGATGCATGCCCTCGCGCAGGACGCCGTGCGCCCAGACGTGGCCTGTCGTGCCATCGGGCTGAGTGGGCACCTTCGCGCGCGGTGCCCACAGGAACAGCGAGAACGTGACCACCAGGTTGAACACGATCAGGGCGATGACCCACCACGACCAGAAGTTGCTCATGGCCGTTCCCCGCCGGCGTCGTCCGGCGCGTCACGCTCCTCCATCGGCAGCCGGGAGAGCGCCTCGAAGGTGCGCGCGTGGCCGGGACTCCACGCCCAGAGCCAGATGGCGATGAACGTGACCATCATCGCGATGATGAAGCCGCCCGCGATCGGGCCCCAGATGGGGTTCACGACGGTCCTCCCGCGGCCGGCGCCGCGGTCCCGGCCACGCCCGCGGGTTCCGTCCCGCCCGCGAGGCCGAGGCCCTGCAGATAGGCGATCAACGCGTCGAGTTCCGTCTTGCCGGCCACGGCCTTCGCCGCGGAGCGGATGTCGGCGTCGCTGTAGGGGTCGCCGAGCGTGCGCAGCACGCGCATGCGGGCCTGAAGGTCCTTGCCGTCGACGAGCGCGAGCGCCAGCCACGGATAGCCCGGCATGTTCGACTGCGCGACGACCTGGCGCGGGTCCATCAGGTGCAGCCGGTGCCAGTCATCGGAGTACTTGCCGCCGATACGCGCGAGGTCCGGCCCCGTGCGCTTGCTGCCCCACTGGAACGGCCGGTCGTAGACGGACTCGCTGGCCGTCGAGTAGGGCCCGTAGCGTTCGGTCTCGAAGCGCAGGGCGCGGATCATCTGCGAGTGGCACAGGTAGCAGCCCTCGCGCACGTACACGTCGCGACCGGCCAGCCGCAGGGCATCGTACGGCCGGACGCCCGCCGGCGGCGCGACCCGGTGCGCCTGGATGAACAGCGGCGTGATCTCCGCGAGGCCGCCCAGTGAGACCATCAGCGCGGTCAGGCCGCCGAGCAGCCACGCGTGCTTCTCGATGAATTCGAAGTGACGGTACGCCATGACGCGGCCCTCAGCCCTTCGCCGGCAGCGGCGCCGGCGTCTGCGCGGGTTCCGGATCGGGGATCGGAACCGGGATCGGCGAGATGATCGGCTTGCGCGCGTCCGCGGCCGTGTGCCACAGGTTCCACGCCATCACCCACATGCCGAGCCAGATCAGCACGCCGCCGGCCCAGCGCAGCACGTACAGCGGCTGGATGGCGACGAGGCTGTCGAGGAACGAGTAGGCGAGCGCGCCATCCGCCGTCGTGGCTCTCCACATGATCCCCTCGGTGACGCCCGCGATCCACATCGCGGTGACGTAGACCAGCGTGCCCGACAGGTGCAGCCAGAAATGCAGTTCCATGGCGCGACGCGAGTACATCGCCGGCCGCCCGAGCGCGCGCGGCGCCATGGCGTACAGCGAGCCGATCGTGATCATCGCGACCCAGCCCAGCGAGCCGGAGTGCACGTGCGCGATGGTCCAGTCGGTGTAGTGCGACAGCGAGTTCACGGTCTTGATCGCCATCAGCGATCCCTCGATCGTCGCCGCGGCGTAAAACACGAGCGCGAGCACCATGAACTTGGCCGCCGGGTCCTCGCGGAGCCGGTGCCACGAGCCGTTGAACGTGAACAGGCCGTTCGCGGCCGATCCCCAGCTCGGCATCAGCAGGATCAGCGAGAACGCCATGCCGAGCGACTGCACCCAGTCCGGCAGCGCCGTGTACATCAGGTGGTGCGAGCCCGCCCACATGTAGATCGAGATCAGCGCCCAGAAATTGACGATCGAGAACCGGTAGCTCCACAGCGGCTGCTGGGCCTGGCGCGGCACGAAGTAGTACATCATTCCGAGGAAGCCGGCCGTGAGGAAGAACGCCACCGCGTTGTGGCCGTACCACCACTGCACCATCGCGTCGACCGCGCCGGAGTAGATGGGGTAGGACTTCGTCAGCGAGACCGGCACCGCGAGGTTGTTGACGATGTGCAGCAGCCCGACGGCGATGATGAACGCGCCGTAGTACCAGTTGGCCACATAGATGTGGCGGATGC
>JAFEDP010000303.1 GCA_018241545.1 Pseudomonadota bacterium | reverse complement strand
GAGCACCACACCGTCGAGGACTGCGCGCTGGCGCTCGGCCAGGCGCTGCGCAGCGCGCTCGGCGACAAGCGCGGCATCGCCCGCTACGGCTTCCTGCTGGCGATGGACGAGGCGCAGGCACAGGTGGCGCTGGACCTCTCGGGCCGCGCCTACTTCGTCTGGGAGGGCCGCTTCGCACGCGAGGCGGTCGGCGGCCTGCCCACCGAGCTCGTGCCGCACTTCTTCCGCAGCCTCAGCGACGCGCTCGGCTGCGCGCTGCACGTCGCCGTGCGCGGCGAGAACAGCCACCACATGGTCGAGGCCTGCTTCAAGGGCGTGGGCCGGGCGCTGCGCCAGGCGCTGCGGGTCGAGGGCACGGCGCTGCCGAGCACCAAGGGCGTGCTGTGAGCGGCGTCGTCATCATCGACAACGGCGGCGGCAACGTGGCCTCGGTGCGCTACGCGCTCGAGCGCCTCGGGGTCGGCGCGCTGCTGAGCGACGACCCGGAGCGCGTCGCCGCCGCCGAGCGCGTGATCCTGCCGGGCGTGGGCGCCGCGCGCGACGCGATGCGCCGGCTCGCGGCGCGCGGGCTCGACCGGCTGGTGCCGACGCTGACCCGGCCGGTGCTCGGCATCTGCCTCGGCATGCAGCTGCTGTGCGCGCGCTCCGAGGAGGGCGACACGCCCGGCCTCGGGATCCTGGGCGGCAGCGTCGCCCGCCTCGCCCCGGCCGGCGGGCTCGCCGTGCCGCACATGGGCTGGAACCAGCTGGAGGGCCTCGCGCCGCATCCGCTGCTTTCGGGAATCGCCGCCGGCGACTACGCTTACTTCGTGCACAGCTACGCCCTGCCGGTCGGCCCCGACACCGTCGCGCGCTGCGACTACGGCGGCGCCTTCAGCGCCGTCGTCAGCCGCGGCAACTTCCACGGCGCGCAGTTCCACCCGGAGCGCTCCGCCGGCGTCGGTGCGCGCCTGCTCGCCAACTTCCTCGCCCTCGGCGCCTAGCGATGCAGCTCATCCCGGCGATCGACCTCAAGGGCGGGCTGTGCGTGCGGCTGCTGCACGGGGAGTTCGAGCGCGAGACCCGCTACGCGACCACGCCCGAGTCGCTGTACGAGCGCTACGCCGGCCTCGGCGCCGCCTGGCTGCACGTCGTCGACCTCGACGGCGCGCGCGACGGCGCGCAGGCCCACCTCGGCATCATCGCCGCGCTCGCCGGCCGCGGGCGGCTCCGGCTGCAGGTCGGCGGCGGGCTGCGCGACCGCGAGGCGGTGGAGCGCACGCTCGCCGCCGGCGCCGCGCGGGTGGTGGTCGGCAGCCTCGCGGTCACCGACCCCGACCTCGTCGCCGGCTGGATCCGCCGCCTCGGCCCGGAGGCCGTGGTGCTCGCCTTCGACGTGCGCCTCGACGAGGCGGGCGTGCCCACGCTCGCGACCCACGGCTGGCAGCGCCAGTCGACGCTGACGCTGTGGGACGCGGTGGCGCGCTTCCGCTCGGCCGGGCTCAGGCACGTGCTGTGCACCGACGTCGGCCGCGACGGTGCGCTCACCGGGCCCAACTGCGACCTGTACGTCGACGCCGTGCGCCGCTTCCCGGACATCGAGTGGCAGGCCTCGGGCGGGGTGCGCGACGCGCGCGACCTGTGGGCGCTCAGGGACGGCGGCGTCGCCGCCGCCGTGAGCGGCCGCGCGCTCTTGGAGGACCGGCTGCCCGCCGAGGAGCTCAAGCCATTCTTGCCCGCCGCATAATCCCCTGCCTCGACGTCCGCGACGGCCAGGTCGTCAAGGGCGTGCGCTTCCGCGACCACCGCGTGGTCGGCGACATCCTCGAGCTCGCGCAGCGCTACCGCGACGCGGGCGCCGACGAGCTCGTGTTCTACGACATCACCGCGAGCCCCGGCGGACGCACCGTCGACCGCTCGTGGGTGGCGCGCGTGGCGCGCCTGCTCGACATCCCGTTCTGCGTCGCCGGCGGCATCCGCTCGGTCGCGGACGCCGAGGCGGTGCTCGGCGCCGGCGCCGAGAAGGTCTCGGTCAACTCGCCGGCGCTGGCCGACCCGGACCTGATCAACCGCCTGAGCGAGCGCTTCGGCGCGCAGTGCGTGGTCGTCGGCATCGACAGCCAGACCGTGCCGGGCGACCGCAGCCACCGCTACGAGGTCTACGCCAACACCGGCGACCCGCGCCTCGCGCGCACGACGCGCCGCGACACGCTCGAGTGGATCCGCGAGGTCCAGCAGCGCGGCGCCGGCGAGGTGGTGCTCAACTGCATGGCGAGCGACGGCGTGCGCGCCGGCTACGACCTCGCGCAGCTGAGCGCGGCGCGGGCGATCTGCCGAGTGCCGCTGATCGCCTCGGGCGGCGCCGGCATCCCCGAGCACTTCCGCGACGTGTTCGCCGGCGCGCGCGTCGACGGCGCGCTCGCCGCGAGCGTGTTCCACCTCGGCACCATCGAAATCCCGGCGCTCAAGCGCTATCTCGCCGCCGCCGGCATCGAGGTACGGCCGTGAACGACAGCGACATCGACGGGCTCGACTGGACCAAGGGCGGGGGGCTCCTGCCCGCGATCGTGCAGCACGCCGACAGCGGCAGCGTGCTGATGCTCGGCTACATGAACCGCGAGGCGCTCGCGCGCACGCTCGCCGAGAAGCGCGTGACCTTCTTCAGCCGCAGCCGCGGCCGGCTCTGGACCAAGGGCGAGACCTCCGGCAACACGATCGCGGTCGAGGCGGTCACGGCCGACTGCGACCGCGACACGCTGCTGGTGCTGGGCCGGCCGGCGGGCCCGGTGTGCCACACCGGCGCCGCCGACTGCTTCCACGGCCAGCCGCCGGCGCTCGCCACCCGGCTCGCGTTCCTGCACCGCCTCGAGGGCGTGATCGCCGCGCGCATCGTCGACCAGCCCGACTCGAGCTACACCGCCAAGCTCTACGCCAAGGGCCCGAGCCGGGTCGCGCAGAAGGTCGGCGAGGAAGGCCTCGAGGTCGCGCTCGCGGCGGTCGGCGGCGACGAGGCGGCGGTCGTCAGCGAGAGCGCCGACCTGCTGTTCCACCTGCTGCTGCTGCTCAAGAGCCGCGGGCTCGCGCTCGAGCAGGTGGTGCGCGAGCTCGAGTCGCGGCACGCGGCGCGCAGCGATCCGCCCTAGGTGGGCCCGTCGCGCCCTCAGGCAGTCGGCAGCGGCAGCCCGTGCTGGCGCAGGAACGACAGCCGGTCCCAGTAGCCGCGCTGCATCACGATCTGCCCGCTGACGACGCGGAAGAAGCCGCAGCCGCGCAGCCCGAGCGGGTCGCGCCACTCGAGGATCGCCCAGTCGCCGTCCTCGAACAGGTTCTCCACCAGGCAATGCATCGGCGCGCGCGCGAATTCCTCGGCAAAGCGCCGGCGGATGTTGTCGCGGCCGGCCACCGGCGCGTCCGCCACCTGGTGGTTCACGGCATCCTCCGCATAGAGCGCGGCGAGCGCTTCGGCGTCGGCGCGGTTGAAGGCCCGCACCCACGCCTCGACGAGCTCGCGCGGTCTCACGGCGGGTACCCCTTCGATCGCGCCGCGCGCGGCAAGGACCGGGCGGCGGCTCGGCGGGGCGGTGCCATGGCGCGCCCGCCTAGCGGCCGAGGAACTCGAGCACCGCGGCCGCGAACGCGGCCGGGTCCTGCAGCAGCGCGAAGTGGCTCGTGGCGGGCAGGATCACGAGGCGCGCGCCCGGGATCGTGCGCGCGAGGTAGCGGGTGTGCTCGGGCCGGACGAACTCCTCGTGCTCGCCGTCGGCCACCGTGACCGGCACCCGGATCGCGGCGAGCTGCGCCGCGCTCAGATTCGGCTCGGTCTCCCACATCTTCGCCATCGCCACCTCGAGCGCCGGCCACTCGCCGGGCGCCGGCGACAGCGCCCGGTACTCCGCGCGCGCCCGCTCGTGGTAGGCCGCGACCACCGGGTCGGCTGCGCCGGGGTCGGTGCCGCCGGAGGGGTCGGCATTGGCGCCGAACGCAAACAGGCGGCGCACGCGCTCGGGATGGCGGCGCGCGAGCTCGAGCCCGGTGATGCCGCCGTCGCTCCAGCCGACGATGCTCGCCTGCGCGACCTTGAGGTGGTCGAGCAGCGCCAGCGCATCGTCCGCCATCCGCGCGTACGTCATCGGCGCCCCGCCGCGGGTGCTGCGGCCCTGGCCGCGGCTGTCGAGCGCGATGA
>JAFEDP010000302.1 GCA_018241545.1 Pseudomonadota bacterium | reverse complement strand
GCCCATGTCCCGAACCGCCGCGCTGTCCGCTGTCACCGCGAGCTGCCTGCTCGCACTGCCCGCGCCCGTCGTCGCCGTCGCCGACGCGGCGCTGGACGAAGTCGTGATCACCGCCACGCGCATTCCGGAACGCGTCGGTGTCGTCCCCGCGGCGATCTCGGTGGTCTCGGGGCGCGAGCTCGCCGAGCGCGGGGCCGCCGACCTCGGCGCCGCCCTGGCGCTCGTCTCCGGCGTCGAGGCGCCCGCCGGTGGCGATGCCGGCCCTTCGAGCGCCGTGCCGTCCTTCTGGGGCCTGCACGAGTTCGACGCGTTCCTGCTCGTCGTCGACGGCGTGCCCTGGGGCGGGGCCTACAACCCCGCCATCACGACGCTCAACCTGAACGACGTCGAGCGCATCGAGGTGCTCAAGGGGGCGGCACCGGTGATGTACGGCGCAACCTCCTTCGTCGGCGTGATCCAGGCGATTCATCATCCGGCGGGCGAGGCCGCCGACGCCGCGGACCTCGCCTACGGCACCTACGGCTCGTGGCGCGGCTCGCTGTCCGCGGCCCTGCCCCCGGTGGGCGACTACCGCCAGTCGATCGCCGTCGACGGCCAGCGCACCGGCTTCGCAGACGCGCGCGCGCTCATCTCCGACGGGCGGCTGCTGTACCGCGGCGCGCTCGACCTCGGCGGCGGGCGGCTCACGGTCGACCTCGACGTCACGCACGTGCACGACGTGCCGACGAGCCCCGTGCTGCGCACCGGCCCGGCCCTGTCCGCCGTCACGCCGCTCGATGCCAATTTCAACCCCGCCGACGCGCGAATCGACGAGAACCGCTATCACGTGAGCATCGGATACGCCCGGCCGACGGCCTGGGGCACGTGGGAGACGCTCGCCTCGTACGCGTATTCGGACGTGACCGACATCCGCGCCTTCCTGCACCCCGACCTCAGCGGCGTGGCGGACACGCAGGACCAGCGCCGCCGCATCGACGACGCCTACTTCGACACGCACCTGGCGCACGAGTGGCCCGGCGATGCGCACCTGCTCCTGGGCGCCGACCTGCTGTACGGCCGCGCGCGCCAGACGACCGACAACGGCAACGACGCCTATACCGTGCCGCTCGACGGCTCGGTGCTGCCGCCCCCCACCTCGCCGGGCATCGTCACCGAGATCGGCACGCTGGCCGACCGCCGCTGGTTCGTCGGGCAGTACGCGCAGCTCGACTGGAAGCCGGGCGCGCGCTGGGACCTGGTGGCCGGCGTGCGGCTCAACGAGACCTACGAGCGCAAGGCCTCGAGCGACCTGAGCTTCCCGCCGCCGGACCTCCTCGCCGCCGAGGTCAGCAAGACCGTGGTGCGGCCGAGCGAGACGGTGGGCGCGAGCTACCGCGCCTGGCAGCAGGGCAGCGACCGTCTCGTCGTGTTCGCCGACTATCGCAATGCGTTCAAGCCGGCCGCGATCGACTTCGGGCCGGACTACACGCCGGACCTCCTGAGCCCCGAGACCGCGCAGAGCTGGGAGGCCGGGCTCAAGGGGACCCTGCTGCAGGGGCGGCTCAGCTATCAGGCCGAGGCGTTCCTGCTCGACTTCCGCAACCTCGTCGTCGCCACCGAGTCCGGCGCGCTCGCGAACGCGGGAGGCGAGCGCCTCAAGGGCGTCGAGCTCGAGAGCCGCCTGCTGGTGACGCCCGGGCTCGAGCTGCTCGCCTCGGCCGCGTATCACGACGCGCGCTTCTCGAGCTACGTCGTCTATGACGGCGAGACGCCCGCGAACGTCGCGGGCCGCCAGCTCGTGCTCTCGCCGCACGTGCTCGCGAGCGCCGGCCTGCTGCTCACGCCGGCGCGCGGGCTCGGTGCGAGCCTCGTCGCGCGCTACGTCGGCCCGCGCTACCTCGACGAGCAGAACACCGCACCGGTCGGTGGCTACGCGACGCTCGATGCGAGCCTGAGCTACGCGTGGCAGCGCATGCGGGTGTCGCTCGAGGGCACGAACCTCACCGACCGGCGCCCACCGGTCACCGCCAGCGAGTTCGGCAGCCAGTCCATCTACCTGCTGCCGGCGCGCATGGCGTGGCTGCGGCTCGGCTACTGCTGGAAGTAGGTCGCGCCGGGGTGGTGCCGCGCGCTCAGCGACCCCACTCCACGAGCTGCTCGAGCAGCGCATGGATCGGCGCGTAGAGCGGCAGCGCCGCCGCCGGCAGGGTCAACGCGAGCAGCGCGGCGCGTCGCAGCGTGCGCCCGGCGGCGGATCCGCCGGATGGCTGCAGCAGGCGCCGGACGCGGCCCTCGACGTCGTCGACCGAGGCGGCGAGCCCCGCCGCGACCGGCGGCGGCGCGCCGCTCGCCAGGCGTGCGATCTTCACGAGCGCGGAGGCGAGCTCGAGCCGCCGGTCCGGAGCGGCGCCCACCGCGGCCTCGTCCGCCGCGTATTCGGCCGCGACCCGCCAGCCGCGCTCGAGGCGCCGCGCGACGGGAAGCCACGCGAGCGCATCCGGGCTCGCGCGCAGCGCCAGCAGCTTGAGGTTGTCCCGCGCCCGGATGTGGGCCCGCTCGTGGGCGATGACCTCGTTGAATTCCGCGGGGCTGCAGCCGGCGAGCACCGCGCGCGCGGCGATGATCACGGGCTGGCGCGTACCGACCACCGCGACGAGGGGAACGGGCGCGTCGACGACGATGACCGGCGCATCGCCGCCGGCGACCCGGCGCGGCAGCACGGCGCATCCGCGCAGCCAGGCGCGGCTACCGAGCCAGGCGCGCACGCCACGCCAGGCGCCGCCGGCGAGCAGCGCGAGCCCGAGCGCGGCCAGCGTCCCGAGCGGCGCGGCGACCGTCTCCAGCGGCGCCGCCGGCTCGAACCGCAGGAACGCGGGCAGCACGACCGCGAGGACGATGAAACCGGCGCCGGCGGACGGCGCCAGTCGCACGGCCAGCCAGGCGTCCGGGTCGCCGCCGGCGCGCGGCGGCCGCAGCCGCAGCAGCGCGGCGACGGCACCCGACAGCAGCAGCGAGGCGAGCGCGTACGCGCTCAGCATCACCGCGATCGTGACCCACGGACCGTTCACCGGTCCCGCTCGCGCGCGCGGCGCTCGCGCTCGGCCTTCACCAGCGCCTCGAGCTCATCGAGCAGCGCCTCGTCATGCTGACCCACGGACTGGACGATCGCCGACAGCAGCGTTGCCGACGCCTCGCCGCCGGTCAGCAGCGACGCGACGTGCCGCGACACGGCCTGCTCGGCGAGCTCGCCGCGCGCCCAGCGCGGCTCGTAGACGAAGGCCCGGCCGCAGCGGCGTCGCAGCAGCAGACCCTTGCGGTGCAGGCGCGCGACGGTCGTCATCACGGTGGTGTAGGCGAGGGCCGGCACGTGCCGGCACAGGTCGCGGACCGTGACGGGCGCGCCCTGCTGCCAGATCCGCGACATCAGCTGCGACTCGAGGGGGCCGAGCGGCGCGCCGCGGGCATCGTGGGGGCGGGTGTCGGTCTCGTCGCTCGGGTCCATCCGCGCATTCTGCCCGAGCCGGGCGACGAGGTGCGACGGGTGCGCCGGGATGCGCCACCGGCGACGGCGCGCGGCGGGATCGGGTGCCGCACTCGAGGCGTGGCGGACCACGTCGGCGCGGCCTCGGCCGGCCCGGCGCACGCGCCGGCGCCGGTCGACCCCGGCGTCGATTCTGTACACTGGCATCGCCGGCCGAGTGTCCGGGCCGCGGACACGCGGCGAATCCAGTCCATGCAGGCAGGTGCGGTGCGTCGCCGTTACCCACGCGCGTTGGGTCTCCTCGTTGCACTCCTCGTGCCGGTCGTATCGCCGGCGGCCGATGCCGTCGCGCGCGTTGGCGCCGGTAGCTGCGCCGCGACCGGCCTCGGGTCGCGGCTCGGGGGTATTCCCGCGACGCGGCTCGCGAACGACAGCCCGATCGAGCTCTCGGTGCCGGTGCCGGATGCGGCGACGGTCTACGTCGAAGTGCGCGAGCGGGGCGTCGATGCGCTGGTCGAGGCAGGAGAGGGCGAGGCAGCGGCGCGCGCCGACAACCCCATCGAGCGCGCCGGCACGCGGCGTCTCGCGCTCGGGCCGGTGCGCGGCGGCGCGCTGCGCGTCCGCGTGACGACCGCGGACCGGCCCGCCGCGCCCGGGCGGGTGGAGTTGGAGGTCCTCGCCATCGACGCCGGCGCGGCCGACGGCG
>JAFEDP010000301.1 GCA_018241545.1 Pseudomonadota bacterium | reverse complement strand
CGCCCACAGGATGCCGAACAGCGGCACGAGGTACGTGACGGCCGCCGCGCGCGAACACGCGCGCCAGATGCTGGCGGCGCCCAAGGGACCGGCCGCGACCAAGGGCGGCGAGCGGCGCCGGCGCCGCCCGAGCTGAGATTCAGGCCTCGCGCGGTTTCTTGTTGGGGCAGCCCGGCCGGCGGCAGTGCCCGTACAGGATCAGCGCGTGGTCGGCGACCGTGAAGCCGAGCCGCTCGGCAGCGGCCGCCTGCAGCGACTCGATCGCGGGGTCGCTGAACTCCTCCACCTTGCCGCAGTCCACACACACGACGTGGTCGTGATGGTCGCCGCGGTTGAGCTCGAACACCGCGGTGCCGCCCTCGAAGTGGTGACGGGTCACGAGGCCGGCGGCCTCGAACTGGGTCAGCACCCGGTAGACGGTCGCGAGCCCGATGTCTTCCTTGAGCTCGAGGAGCTTCTTGTAGATGTCCTCGGCACTCAGGTGATGCGACGAGGCCCCGGCCAGGATCTCGAGGATCTTGAGGCGGGGCATCGTGACCTTGAGTCCGGCCCGGCGCAGGTCCTGGCTTTCCACGCTGCTCACCCTGAGGTTCCGGTATGATGCGCCGCCATTATCCACCCCGCGCCGCGCGGCACCAACCCCGCCCGGCCCCAGAGTCCGCCGCCATGTCGCGCGTTCCCGCCCTGCCGATCCTCGCCGCCGCGCTCGCGCTCGCGCTCGCCACCGGGGGCTGCGTGTATCGGGTCAACATCCCGCAGGGCAATTACCTCGAGGCCAAGATGCTCGACCAGCTGCAGGTCGGCATGACCCGCAGCCAGGTGCGCTACGTGCTCGGCACGCCGATGATCGCCGACCCGTTCCACCCGGACCAGTGGGATTACCTCTACTATTTCAAGGAAGGCCGCACCGGCAAGGTCGAGACGCGCCTCGTGGTCGTCTATTTCGCCGAGGAGAAGGTGGCGCGCATCGACCGCCCGCCGGGCGAGTTCAAGACCCCGCCCGTGCACAACACGGTGATCCTCTAGTCCGGCCCGCGCCGGGCCATCGTCCGTCCCTGCCGGGCCAGCCGGCGGCGCGTCTCCTTCGGATCCTCCGGCAGCGGCCGGTAGAGCTCGACGCGATCGCCGGGCGCGAGCACCGTCGCCGCCGTCACCACCCGCCCGAAGATGCCGAGCGCCGCGTCTGCGGCGATCGACGGGTGGCGCGCGCGGATGCCGGAGCGCGCGACCGCCTCGGCCACCGTGCAACCGGACGGCACGCGGAGCTCGACGACCGTCTGCCGGTCGCGCTCGGCGTAGGCGACCGAGACCTCGATCTCAGGCTCCGGCATGGTAGATCTCGCGCGCGCGGCGCACGAAGGCATCGACGATCGAGTTCCAGGTCGACTCGAACAGCGGCCCGAGCACGACCCCGAGCGCCGCGCTGCGGAACGCGAAGCTGACCAGCAGCTCGACGCGGCAGCCGCGCACCGGGCCCGGGACCTCGCCCTCCGCCGGGCCGCGGATCGGCACGAAGGCCCAGTGGCCGGCGAAGCTCTGCATCGGCCCGTCGACGAGCGTCATCTCGATGTGTTCGCCGGGGCGCATGAAGTTACGGGTGGTGAGCGCGATCCTGACCCCGGCGCGCTGCATGTTCACGGTCGCCGAGATCGTCTCGGCGCTCTCGTCGTGGACCTGGATCGAGGGCACCCACGGCAGGAAGTCCGGGTAGCGGCGCACGTCGTTGACGAGCGCGTACATCTGCTCGGGCGTATACGGGACGAGGGCACTGCGGCGGACTTCGCGCATCGACGGACCCGGCAACCGCGGACCGCGACATTGTGGCAACAGGGCCCGGCCGCGACAACGCCGCTACAATGGCGGCACGGACGACACACGACATGGCACCGGCACAGGACAAGGACTCGCACGAGGGCACGATCGCGGTCAATCGCCGCGCGCGCCACGACTACTTCATCGACGAGCGCTACGAGGCCGGGCTCGTGCTCAAGGGCTGGGAGGTCAAGGCGCTGCGCGCCGGCCGGCTGCAGCTCGCCGAGGGCTACGTGATCGTCAAGGACGACGAGGCCTGGCTGCTCGGCGCGCACATCACGCCGCTCAACTCCGCCTCGACGCACGTGGTCGCCGATCCCACCCGCACGCGCAAGCTGCTGCTGAAGCGCCGCGAGCTCGACCACCTGGTCGGCGCCGTCGAGCGCAAGGGCTTCACGCTGGTGCCGCTCGCCATGTACTGGAAGCACGGTCGCGCGAAGCTCGAGGTGGGACTCGCGCGCGGCAAGAAGGCGCACGACAAGCGCGCCACCGAGCGCGAGCGCGACTGGCAGCGCGAGAAGGCGCAGACGCTGCGCGCCCGCAACCGCTGACGGCGCTCAGTCGAGGCGGTCGAGCACCACCGCGCCGTCGCTGACGACCAGCAGCGGCTCGAACAGCGTCGTCGGGTCCCGCCGCGGGTCGCGCTCGACGACCACGAGGTCGGCCTCGAGTCCGACCGCGACGCTGCCGGTGCGCCGCTCGATGCCGAGCAGCCGCGCCGCCTGGTAGGTGGCGGCACTGATCGCCTCGAGCGGCGTGAAGCCGACCGCGATCAGCTCCTCGATCTCGTGCGCCGGGCGCACGCGGGCGCCGTCGCCCTCGCCGTAGTCGCCGTCGGTGCCGGCCGCAATCGGGATGCCGAGCGCGTGCGCCTTGCGCACCACCTCGCGCAGCGGCCGCATCATCGCGCGCGTGCGCAGCTGCAGCGCGATGGCGTCGGCCGAGTCGCCGCGCGGGTCACCGAGCGGGCTCATGATCGCGAGCGTCGGCACGAGGAAGGTGCCCTGGCGGCGCATCAGCTCGAGGGTCTCCTCGTCGAGGTAGGTGCCGTGCTCGATGCTGCGCACGCCGGCACGGACGGCGGCGTTGGCGCCCGCGCGGCCGTGCGCGTGGGCGGCGACGTAGAGCCCGGCGCGCGCGCCCTCCTCGACCACGGCGCGGATCTCCTCGTAGCTGAGTTCCGGGCGGCGCGGGTCGGTGTCGGCGAGCCCGGCGCGCTCGCTGGCGCCGACCTTGAGCACGTCGACGTGCCGCTCGATGAGCGCGCGCGCCACGGCGCGCACGTTGTCGACGCCCGTGAGCGGCTCCTCGAGGAAGCGGCCGAACTGCGGCAGCGGCAGGATGAACGGCTCGCCGAGCCGCGGGCGGATGATGCCGCCGCTCGCGAGCAGCTCCGGACCCTGCGCGTGGCCGGCACGGATCAGGTCGCGGGTCCCGAGCGCCTTGAGATACGCATCGCCGAGCACGCGCGCCGTCGTCACCCCGGCGAGCAGCGCGCGCCGCGCCGCCGCCGGGTCCTGGATGTGGGCGTGCGCGTCGACGAAGCCCGGCAGCAGGTAGCGGCCCTTGAGGTCGACGGCGCCCGGCCGCGGCGCGGCGGGCTCGATCGCCGCGATCGTGCGCCCCTCGATGCGCACGTCGACGAGCGGCACCTCGGCGGCGTTGCGCCCGTCGATCAGGTGCGCGTTCGCGAGCCAGCGGGTGGCCGCGCCCGCCGCCGGGCCGCACAGCGCGAGCCCGACTCCGGCGAGCGCCGCCACGTGGCGCAGCCGCGCGGCGCCCATGCCTAGGCCAGCGCGGCCGTCACGACGATCTCGACCTTGTAGGCGGGCGTCGCGAGCGCCGCCTCGACGGTGGCCCGCGCCGGGGTGTGGCCCGGGGCCACCCAGGCGTCCCAGGCGAAGTTCATGGCCTGGAAGGTGCCGATGTCGGCGAGGTAGACGGTGGCCGCGAGGATCCGCGACTTGTCGGTGCCGGCCGCGGCCAGCAGCCGGTCGATGCTCGCCAGCACCTGGCGGGTCTGGCCGGTGACGTCGGCGCTCGTGTCGTCGGCCACCTGGCCCGCGAGGTAGACGGTCTGGCCGTGGATGACGGCCTGCGACATGCGCGGTCCGGTCTCGAGTCGCTTGATCATCGGCATCTCCGGGGCAGGGCCTTGCAGAAGGCGCGACTGTACCCCAAATCCGGGAGGTGACCGGGCGGCCGGCGTGGAAACCGGCTATCCTGTCCGCGCTTCTGGGGGCGACCGGTTTCGACGTGGGTAACGAAACTCCAGGTGCATGCCGAGGTGCAGGTTCCTCGTTAAACCATTTGCAAACTCTAGCTGCGAACGACAACAGCTACGCTCTGGCGGCTTAAGCCCCGCCTACTCCAC
>JAFEDP010000300.1 GCA_018241545.1 Pseudomonadota bacterium | reverse complement strand
GGCAGGATCGCCACGGTGCAGGTGGAGGTGTGGATCCGGCCCTGCGCCTCGGTGGCGGGCACGCGCTGAACGCGGTGGGTGCCCGACTCGAACTTGAGCCGCGAGTAGGCGCCGCGGCCGACGATGCGGCAGATGATCTCGCGGTAGCCGCCGTGCTCGCCGCGGCTCTCGGACAGCACCTCGACCTTCCAGCCCTGCGCGTCGGCGTAGCGCGAGTACATCCGGAACAGGTCGCCGGCGAAGATCGCCGCCTCGTCGCCGCCGGCGCCGGCGCGCACCTCGAGGAAGATGTTGCCCTCGTCGTGCGGGTCCTTCGGGATCAGCAGTCGCTGCAGCGCCGCCTCGGCCGCCTCCAGCCGGCCGCCGAGCTCGCGCTGCTCGGAGGCCGCCAGCGCCCGCATCTCGGGGTCGGCATCGGCCGCCAGTTCGGCGGCGGCGTGCGCCTGCCGCTCGAGCCCGACGAACTCGCCGTAGCCGCGCGCCAGCGGCTCGAGGCGCGCGTACTCCATCGACAGCTCGCGGAACCGGTCGCTGCGGCCCTGCAGCTCGGGCTCCGACAGCAGCCGGCCGACCTCCTCGTAGCGCTCCGCGAGCCGCTCGAGGCGCCGGCGGATCGAGTCCCTCATTCGGAGTCGGCGTCCAGCCGGAACAGCCGGCGCGCGGCGGCGACCAGGGCCTCGTCCCCGGCCTCGCCGGCCTGCCGCAGCTCGTGGGTCGGCGGGTGGATCAGCCGGTGCGTCAGCGTATCGGCGAGGTAGCCAAGCGCGTCGTCCGCGGAGCGCCCCGACTGCAGCAGGCGGCGCGCCTGCTCGAGCGTGGTGGCGCGGATCGACTCGGCGGTGGTGCGCAGCTCGCGGATCGTGGGGACCGCGTGCTGTCCGCGCAGCCCCGACAGGAAGCGCGCGACCTCCTCCTCGATCAGGATGCGCGCCTCGCGCGCCTCGTCCTCGCGCGCCTTCAGGTTCTGCGTGACGAAGCCCTGCAGGTCGTCGATCGTGTAGAGGTACACGTCCTCAAAGTCCGCAACCGCCGGGTCGATGTCGCGCGGTACGGCGATGTCGACCATGAACATCGGCCGGCGCCGGCGCGCGCTGAGCGCGGCCTCGACGTCGGCGGCGCTGATCACGAGCGTCGGGCTCGCGGTGGAGCTGACCAGGATGTCGGCGTCGGCGAGGTGGTTTGGCAGCGCGTCGAGCGTGATGGCGGAGGCGTTGAATTCGGCCGCGAGCAGCTGGGCGCGATCGAGGCTGCGGTTGGCGATGATCATGCGCTTGAGCCCCTGCGAGTGCAGGTGGCGCGCCGCGAGTGCGATGGTCTCGCCGGCGCCGACCAGCAGCGCCGTGTGCTGGGTGAAGCCCGCGAAGATCTGGCGCGCGAGGCTGACGGCCGCGTAGGCGACCGAGACCGCGTTCGCGCCGATTCGCGTCTCGGTGCGCACGCGCTTGGCCACCGAGAACGTCGCCTGGAACAGCCGGTTGAGCAGCGGTCCCACGGTGCCGGCGTCCTGTGCGGCCCGGTAGGCGTCCTTGAGCTGCCCGAGGATCTGCGGCTCGCCGAGCACCATCGAGTCGAGGCCCGAGGCCACCGCGAAGGCATGCTCGACGGCCCCGGCCTCGTCCTTCTGGTACAGCGACTCGCGCAGCTCGAGGCCGGTGCCGTGGTAGCTCTCCAGCCACCGGGCGAGCTCGTCCGGCGCCTCGGTGACGCAGTAGAGCTCTGTGCGGTTGCACGTCGAGACGATGACGTTCTCGCGGGCGCCGCCGCTGGCCAGGGCGCGCAGCGCCTCCGGCAGGTGGCTGGGGTCGAAGACCACCTTCTCACGCACCTCAACGGGCGCCGTGCGATGGTTGATCCCGACGACGACAAGGGGCATGCGTAGCCTGAGGGGGGTCGGGTGGCGCGGGATTGTCGGGTACGCGGGGCGGGCAGGGCAAGCGTAGCGACCACGGCCCGGCGGGCCGGCCATGCCCCATGGGATATAGTGACCCCATGATCCCCTCGGCGCCGACGTCCGGACCCCTGCGCCTCGCGTCCCTGGCGGCCTTAGCCCTGCTGGCGGGCTGCGCCGGGCTGGGCGGCGCCGGTTCGCCCGGCGAGCACATGCTGTACGGGGAGGTGGCGCTCGAGCGCGGTCAGTACCCGGTGGCCGCGGAGGAGTACCGCCGGGCGGCGGCCGGCGGGGACGAGGCGGTGGCGGAGCGCGCCGCACGCGTCGCCTTCGACAACGGGCTCGACGCCGCCGTCGAGCGCACCGCGCGCGAGTGGCTGGCCCGCAATCCCGGGAGCGAGGGCCCGCGCCGCTTCCTCGCCGTCGCGCTGCTCGAGCTCGACCGGCGCGAGGCGGCCGTCGAGGCGCTCGATGAGCTGGTGCGCAGCGCCTACCCGACACCCGCCGACGCCTTCGCGGCCCTCGGCGATTCGCTCGGCTCGCTGCGCAACGACACCGGGGTGGCGCGCGTCGTCGCGCGCCTGGCCGAGCGCTACCCGCAGGTGCCCGAGGCGCATTTCGCAGCCGCCTCGCTGGCGCTCTCCGCCGGGGACTCGCCGAGCGCGCTCACGGCCGTGCATCGGGCGCTGGCATTGCGGGCCGACTGGCGCGAGGCGCGCTGGCTCGAGGCTCGCGCCCGCATCGCCGGCGGCGACTGCGACGGCGGTCTCAAGACCGCGAGCGCGCTCGCCGCGGAATCTGCCGACGCGGACCGGCTGGTCTACGCCTGGCTCCTGACCGCCTGCGACCGCAGCGCCGAGGCGCAGCCCTACTTCGCGGACCTCGCGCGCGGGCACGCGCTGCGCGCCGAGGCGCTGGAGGGCCTCGCGAGCCTCGACGTCGAGGCGCACCGCTACGACGAGGCGGTCAGCCGCTACACCGACATGCTGGCGACCGGCCGCAACGCCGACCGGGCGTTCTTCGGGCTGGCGCTGGTCGCGGATCGCCGCGGCGAGTACGCGCGGGCGCTGCGGCTGTATGCGCGCGTGACCGGCGGGCAGCGCGCGGTCGCCGCGCAGCTGCGCGCGTACCGCCTCGGGCTCGAGCACGGCGACGCAGACGCTGCGGCCCAGCAACTCGATGAGTTCGCGACCGTTGCCGCCGAGCACCGGGTCGAGGTCACGGCCGGACGCGCGCAGGTGCTGGCGGAACTCGGGCGCGCCCCACAGGCGCTGACGCTGCTGGCGCGGGCGGCCGACGCCTATCCGGGCCGCGTCGAGCTGCGCTACGCGCGCGCCACCGTGCTCGAGCAGTCCGGCGCGCTCGATGCGGCGCTGGGCGAGCTGCGCGCCGTGGCCGCCGCGCGGCCGGAGGACCCGACGGCGCAGAATGCGCTCGGCTTCACGCTCGCCGACCACGGCCGTGAACTGGCGCTGGCCGAGCGGCTGATCCGCGCGGCCCTGGCCGCGCGCCCGGACAGCTCCGCGATCAAGGACAGTCTCGGCTGGGTCCTGCACCGGCGCGGCCGCAGTGCCGAGGGCCTGGAATGGCTGCGGCGCGCCTACGCGAGCGACGCCGACCCGGAGATCGCCACCCATATCGGCGAGGTGCAATGGGCGCTCGGCGACCGGGCCGGCGCGGAGCAGACCTGGCGCGCGGCGCTCGAGCGCAGCCCCGCCGATCCCCACCTACGCAAGGCCATCGAGCGGAACCTCGGTCCGCACTCATGAAGCGCGCGCTGGCGCTCGGCGCGCTGGTCGTCGCGCTCGGCGGCTGTCGCGCCCTGCCGGTCGCGCCCATCGGCCCCCCGGACGACGCCGGGCGCGCCGCCCTCGCGGCTCTGCCGGCCTGGCACGCCACCGGCCGGGTGGCGGTGCGCGCGGGCGCCGAGGGCTTCAGTGCGAGCTTCGACTGGCGCGAGGCGGGCGGACACGGCGAGCTCGGCGTGCATGGTCCCTTCGGCGCCGGCGGCGTGCGGCTCGAACGCAGCGCTGAACGCATCGTGATCGAATCGGCCGGGGCGCCGCCGCTCGCGATCGCGGCTCCGTTCGAGGCGCTCGAGCCGCAGCTGGTCGCGCGCCTCGGCTTCCCGCTGCCGCTCGAACCGCTGCGTTTCTGGGTCCTGGGCGTGCCGGCCCCGGGCCTGCCGGTGGACGGCGGTGGCAGCGAGTTCCGCCAGGCGGGCTGGCAGGTGTCGGTCGGCGCCTTCGTGGCGGTGGCCGGTGCACCCGCTCCGCTGCCGGCGCGGCTGACCCTGGCGCGGGAAGGCACCCGGATCCGGGTC
>JAFEDP010000002.1 GCA_018241545.1 Pseudomonadota bacterium | reverse complement strand
CGGGCTGCGCGTCGCACGGCGCGCTCGGCGTCGCGTCCCCGGGGCTGACCATCAGCGTCGTGGCATTGGACTTGAAGTAGAACCCGCTGGACATGTCGTCGACCGGTGGAACCCCGCGAACGTCGATGCCGGGGTCGAAGGTGAGCGCGGTGCGCCGGCGCGGCTCGAGGCCGAGCGGCGCGACGCCGGCGCGCCCGGCCACCACCTCCGCCCATGCGCCGGCGGCATTGACGAGCACGCCGGCCTCGATCGTCTCGTCACCGACGCGCGCGTGCCAGGCGCCGCCGCGGCGCTCGGCACCGGTGAACTCGGCGCCGCTGCGCGTCGTGCCGCCGGCCGCGCGGATGCCGCGCAGGTAACCCTGGTGCAGAGCGTCGACGTCGATCTCGCCGTTGTCCGGGTCGTAGAAGGCGCGTGCCAGCACCTCGCGGCGCAGGAACGGCACGATCTCGAGCGCGCGCGCCGCGCTGATCTCGTGCAGCCGCGGGTTCAGCGGCCCGGCATCGCGGTAGAACTCCTCCGCCACGCGCTCCTCGCCCGGCGGCACGAACATGATGTTGCCGCGCGCCCGGCACAGCGGCACCGTCGCGAACCCCGCGGGCGGCGCGTCGAAGAATGCCTTGCCGAACAGCACCACCCGCCGCATGACGCCCAGGTAGTGGACCGCCGTCCACTCGGCCGCGGACCTC
The DNA here is from genome assembly GCA_018241545.1 of Pseudomonadota bacterium. Taxonomy (GTDB): domain Bacteria; phylum Pseudomonadota; class Gammaproteobacteria; order Steroidobacterales; family Steroidobacteraceae; genus CAIKZZ01. The sequence goes on along the minus strand of JAFEDP010000002.1, from coordinate 51,420 downwards.
CCGGTGCTGTGATAGCCGAAGCCGGTCTCGCGCTCGACCAGCGCGACCTTGAGATGGGGCGCGAGGAAGTAGCCGGCCGACGCGCCGGCGATTCCGCCGCCCACCACCAGGACGTCGACGCGCACGGTGGTGCCGGCGGCGGTCAGGCCGGCAGCGCCGGCCGGGTCCGCAGCGCGGCCTCGGTGATGCGCATGACGTGGGCGCGCGCCTCGCCGGCGAGCGGCAGGCGCGGTGCACGCGTCTGCTCGGTGCCGCGGCCGGCGAGCGCCGACACCAGCTTGATGCACTGCACGAGCGTCGGGATCGAGTCGAGATGCAGCAGCGGCATGAACCAGCGGTAGATCGTCAGCGCCTCCGCGTAGCGGCCGGCGCGTGCCAGCCGGAACATCGCCACCGCCTCCCGCGGGAATGCGCTCGTGAGCCCCGACACCCAGCCGACGGCGCCGAGCATGACGGCCTCGAGCGCGAAGTCGTCGACCCCCGCGAAGATCGCGTAGCGCGCGCCGACGCGGTTGACGAGGTCGGTGATGCGCCGTGCGTCCTCGGAGGCCTCCTTGACGGCGACGACGTTCTTGACCGTGGCGAGCTCCGCCAGCACGTCGACCGTGATGTCGACGTGATAGGCGTTGGGATTGTTGTAGATCATGAGCGGCAGCGCGGTCGCGGCCGCCACCGCCTTGAGGTGGTGCAGGGTCTCGGCCGGCTGCGACGAATAGGTGAGCGCCGGCAGCACCATCAGGCCGTCGACACCGGCACGCTCGGCGTCGCGCGTGAAGCGCACCGCGCCGGCTGTGGTCGTCTCGGCGACGCCCGTGAGCAGCGGGGCGCGCCGGCCGATGGCCTCGCGCAGCGCTGCCAGCACCGCGAGCTTCTCCTCCGGCGCCAGCGAGGCGTTCTCGCCGCAGGTGCCGAGCGCGATGATGCCGTCGACCCCGTCGTCGAGTTGCTGCACCACGAGCCGCTGCGTCGCCTCGAGGTCGATGGACTCGTCGCTACGGAACTGAGTGGTGACGGCGGGATAGACACCTTGCCAGATCATCGAGAACTCCCTTCGCTGGATTGACCGCCGGGCACGGCGACGATGCGGTGCGTCAGCGTGCCGAGGCCGTCGATGCCGGCGACGACGACGTCGCCCGGACGGACCGGGCCGACCCCGGCCGGCGTGCCCGTGTAGATCAGGTCGCCCGGCTGCAGCTCGAAGAACGTGGACAGCTCGGCGATGATGCCCGGCACGTCCCAGATCATGTCGGCGATGTCGCCGCGCTGCCGCTCGACGCCGTTGACCGTGAGCCAGAGGGCGGCGCGCGTCGGATGGCCGATGCGCGCCGCCGCGTGGATCGCGCCGATCCCGGCGCCGTGGTCGAGGCCCTTGGCGGTATCCCACGGCCGACCGGCGCTCTTGGCAGCCGCCTGCAGGTCTCGGCGCGTGTAGTCGTTGCCAACGGCGTAGCCGTACACATGGTCCCGGGCGCTCGCCGCCGGGATCCCGGCACCGCCGCGACCGATGGCCACGACCAGCTCGGCCTCGTAGTGGAAATTGGCGGTGCGTGCCGGGTACGGCAGGTCCGCGCCGTCCGCGAGCACGGCGTCGGCCGGCTTGCTGAAGAAGATCGGCGGCTCGCGCTCGGCACGACCCATCTCGCGGTTGTGCTCGGCGTAGTTGAAACCGACGCAGTAGATCCTGCGCACCGGGAAGCGCGCGGCCTCCCCCGCCACGGCGACGGACGGCACCCGCGCCGGAAGAACGTACGAGCTCATGGATCAGGTCCTCGGTGGCACGGCGCCCGGTGGGCCGGCCGACCCGCCGCGCATGCTACCGCAATCGCGGCCTCAGTCGAGCCACAGCAGGCGGGGCACCGCGTCGGCGCCGGCCACGACCACCGCCGCCTGGCCCAGTTCGCGCGCGAGGGCCGCGGCGTGCGTCGGGCTGAGTCCCAGCACGAGCAGGCTCTCCTCGTCCGGCCAGCGCCCGGTCGGGTCGACGGCGCGCGCGCGCAGTGCCGTGCAGCCACGTTCACGCACGGCCCCGACCAGCCGGACGTGCGCCCGGTCGTTGTCGTCCGCGCCCCGCTGTTCGCCCGCGGGGTTGGCCGCCGTGATGAACGCCGAACAGTCGACCGCGTGAACCCGCTGGCAGTCGAGCAGCCGCGCACTCGGCACGTCGATCGCTAGCGCGAACGGCGGCGAGGCTCCCGTCACCTCGTAGCGGGCCGCCCGGAAGGGCGCCTCGAGCGCGGCGCGCGATGCCCGCGCGCCGCTCACGCCCGCAGCTCCGGGCCGCCCTGCGCCCGCTGCCGCCGCACCGACCGCCCGGCACGCTCGCCGATCATCCCGAAGTCTCCCGCGCCATCGCCCTGCCCTCGCCGGCTGCGCCGCCATCCTAGCCAGGCGCCATCAGCCGCCGCAGCAATGGCATCATGCCGCCCCGCCCTCCGTCCCCGGAATCCCGCATGCGCGCCGACGTGCCGCTGGCCAAGGCCTACCTGCTCCTCAACCACGGTCCGGTCACCCTGGTGACCAGCGCGAGCGGTGGCCGGTCCAACGTCATGGCCGCCTCGTGGGCCATGCCACTCGACTTCGACCCACCGAAGGTCGCGGTCGTCATCGACCGCAACACGCTCACGCGCGAGCTCGTCGACGCGAGCGGCGAGTTCGTCCTCAACATTCCGCCGCGCGCGCTCGCGGCTGCGGTGGTCGGTGTCGGCAATGCGAGCGGACGCGAGGTCGACAAGTGGGCGCGATTCGGCCTCGAGCCGCTGGCGGCGGCACGGGTCGGCGCGCCCCTCGTGGCCGGGTGCATCGCGTGGCTCGAGTGCCGGGTGCTGCCCGAGCGAGCCGTGGAGCGCACCTACGACCTGTTCCTGGCGGAGGTCGTGGCCGCCTCTGCCGATGAGCGCGTGTTCCGCCAGGGCCGGTGGCACTTCGAGGACGATTCGCTGCGCAGCCTGCACTACGTCGCCGGCGGCCAGTTCTTCACCACCGGCACGGCCCACGAGTCGGCGCCGGGACGGTGACCGCCTAGCGCTCGGGCGCCTTGCGGCTGCTGCCGCGCGAGGTCTCGACCGGGTAGCGGACCGCATTGCGCCCGATCTTGTCGCGGGCCGCCTGGGCGAGGTCGACGCCGAGCTCGTCCGCCAGCCGCACGAGGTACAGCAGCACGTCGGCCAGCTCCTCGCGGACCGCCGCCAGTTCCGCGGCCGGCAACCGGCGCGAGTCCTGCTCGCTCAGCCACTGGAAGTGCTCGGCCAGCTCCGCGACCTCGACGCCGAGCGCCATCGCCAGGTTCTTCGGCGCGTGGAACTGCTGCCAGTCGCGCTCCTCGGCGAAACACCGCAGGCGCTCGCGCAGCTCGATCAGCGAGTCGGTCATGGGCTGCGCTCGGCCAGCTGCTGCTCGAGGGCGGCGATGCGGGCCTGCGCGCTCGCGAGCGCAAGGCTCAGGTCGGCGACGCGCTGCCGCACGGCGAAGCCCTCGCGGGCCGATTCCTCCGCGCGCGCCAGCCGGGACCGCAGTGCGTCCGTCTCGCGCGCCCAGCGCTGCTGGTGGACGCGCTCGCGCTCCTCGGCGAGGTCGGCGCGGGCGATGGCTTCCTCGCGCGTTTCGCGCGAGTCGGACCAGGGGACCGGACGGACGCCGCGGGCGGCGGGACCGCGCGCTGCCTCGCGGATCAGGCGGTAGACGCGCGCGACGCCACCGCGGGCGCCGTGACGTTCGGCGCAGCGTGCCCGGACGGCAACGCCCGTCAGGCGCTCGCCGCTCGCGAGCACGTCGCGGATCGCCGCGCGGATGGCCTCGTCGCTCAGCAGCGGTGGACGCATGGTGAAACTTTACGCCTGTTCCGGAAAAATTTCCGTAACTGCGTCCACACGGGTCGCAGGGGGCCGTTTCCGGGCGCCAATCGCGTTACTAAAGTGAGTTAAGTCAAACATTTAGACCGTCCCTATGTTCCACGATTTGTTCCACGGGCGGGCCTTGAAGCCGCCCTCGGCCGGCGCCATATCGCACCGCAGCAATGGAGGTGCCCATGGGCGTTCTCGAGATTTTCGCAGGCGTATTCCTGGTGAGCGTGCCGGCGCTGGTCCTGGCGGACGGAGCCGAGCAGCAGGCGCGGCGCGACTGAGCGGCCGCCGGCACGGGCCGCCGGGGGGATCCCCGGCTGGTCCGTGTCGGCAGCGATCGGGGCTGCCGCTCCGGCTCCTCGCTTCCGGCTTCCGCGCATCCTGCGAACGGCCGCCGGCCTGTTGCCTTCTGTCTGCATAGTCCGAAGAACGTCTGTTCCTAGATCTGTCCTGCAGCGGCGCAGGTCTCGGGCAGCGCGCGGCGCGCACTCCAGTCCGGCGGCATCCGGTAGGGGCTCGACCAGAGGCCCTCACGGACCTTCTTGAGCGCGATGTTGAGCGCGAGCGGTACCGGGAATTTCGCCAGCGCGCCCTCCTCCGCCGCGTACACGATCTCGCCGAGCAGCGCGGCCGAGGGTACCTCGGCCCGCGCGCTCGCGAGGGTGCGCAGCCCGCTCTGGACCTTGAGTACCTCGACCGCCGTCAGCCGTCGCGGCAGTGCCCGATGGGCGCGCGGCGTTGCCGCGGCCGGCGCGGTGGCGGCGGCCGGACGGGCACGCGCCAGCGACTCGAGGGTCGCCAGAACGTGCGCGCGGTCGGTGGGCGAAAGCCGCGTGTCGGCGTCGAACTCCAGGGACGTGCGGCGGTGGGCGCTGGCGCTCGAGAAGCGCGTGCGCTCACCCGCCGAGAGCTTGGAAAAGATGCGCCGGGACTCGTCCCGGCTCGGAGCGACGCCGGCCGGGTCGGTGCCCGCGGCGTTCGGCTGCGAGGCCGGAGCCGGGGCGTCCGCAGCAGGAAGCGCCGGGCCGGCAACGGCCGCCGCAGGTCCCGCGCGGCGATTCGGCGCCTGCGCCAGGCGGGTCACCAGTTCGCGGGGCACGCGCACCTCGGTGACGGCGGTGGCCTGCTGGAACGGATTGCCGGGGTCGCGGCCCGGGTCCTGCCGACGCAGCAGGTCGAGGCGACGCAGCAGCTGGTAGGCCCGGGTGACCGTGGCCGGATCCAGGCAGCAATCGCGCGCCACCAGGCGCAGGGGCACCTGGCTGCACCACGTGCCGTTCTGCGCGCCCAGGTCCCAGTGGTACCAGTACACGCGCTCGGCGGACGCCGGCAGCCCCTGCTGCCAGAGCCAGCGCTCGAGCGGCTTGGGGCGCATCGTGAAGTACTTGTCGCGCAGCAGGGTGACCCGCGGGTCCCTGGCGTTTTCAATCGGCATGACCTATCCCTCGCCCAGACAGACGATTTGCGAAAAACCGAGGGATCGAGGGGGTTTGGCCTTGACCGGCCGGAATGACCGGCCTAACCTTCGAACTGCCAGGTTTGAGAGGTTAGTGGCGGTTCCCGCTGCTCAATCCCCAAACACGAGAAAGGCCCCGCAAGGGGCCTTTTTCATTTGTGCGCCGTCATGGCGGTCTCCTCATGGGTGTTGCGGTCGTCGACGGGGTGCGCGCCATTCGCGGACCCCAGAAACGGCGAAGGCCGGGGTGACCGGCCTTCTGGGGGGAACCTGGCTGCGCGAGGCCGGGTGGTGCCCGGCCCGCGCCTGGCGGGTTATGTACGCGTGCATAGTCCTCCGAGCCCGGCCGGCGAGCGATATGTACGCGTGCATAAAGAGTCCGGACGGTCACGGCTTCACCCGCTTCGTCAGCCACCGGGTCAGGTGCTCCTTGAGCTCGTCCCGGGCCTCGGCGGCGAGTGACTTGTCGACGAGGCTGCCGAACTTGAGCACGAGGCCGTCCCCGCGCTGGCCCATCGTGTAGAGGGTCTTGCCGCGAACCTTCACCGTCTCGGTCTTGGCGGCGCGTGCCTCGCGCCGCGGCGCCGCGGCGGCGACCAGCTCACGCAGCACGGCCTGGGGATCGCGCGGGGCCGGGCGCGCCGAAATCTCGGTCGCCACGGCGAGCACGCGCGGCTCGGCGGTCTTGAGCGCCAGCGCCAGCTCGCGTGCCCAGCGCAGCGCAATACCGCGCGGGTCCCCGAAGGCCGAGAGCACCGGGTCGGGCAGGGTGGCAATGCGCACGTAGGTCGAGATCACGCTCTGGTCGAGTCCGACCGCCGTGGCGATTTCGCCCTGCGTATTGAAGCAGCCGGCATCGAGCCAGGACGCGTACATCTGCCCGTACTCGTACGGCGAGAGGTCGCTGCGCGCGAAGTTCTCGCTGTGCATCTTGAGGACGTGCTCGCGCGCGTCCGCCGCATCGGCGTCGAGCAGCGCCAGCACGCGAAAACCGCCCTCGACCTCGGCGTCCAGCGCGAGCGCCACCGCGTGGCGCCGGTGGCCGTAGACGATCTCGTAATCCTGCCCCGGCAGGCCGGCGAGCGGACGCACCCGGATCGGGTCGAGCTGTCCGCGCCGGCGGATGTCCTCGCGCAACGCGACGAAGGCCGGGTCGGTCGGGTCGAGGCTGCGCTCGTGGCGGTTGGCGAACTCGCTGGCCCGGATCCGCTTGGGATCGAGCCGCAGGACCACCATGCCGCCGGCACGCTCCGCTTCCAGCCGATCGATCGCCTCCTTCTGGCGCGCGATCGTCTGGCCGGCGCCCTCGATCATCTCGCGGCCGAGCTTGGTCGGGGTCGAGTAGGTGCGGGCGGCGGGCGCGATCGAGCCGAGCGAGCCCGAACGGATCGCGGCATCGAGGTCCTCGAGGACGTCGTCACCCACGGAGCGGCGATCCTTGCTGGTCACGCGGGCGCCCCGCTGCGGCCCTCGACGAGCCAGTGCTCGCGGACGAGGGCCTCGATCTCCTCGTTCACGTCGTCGAGGAACTCCATCGCCCGGCGCAGCGTGCGCCGGTCGCCGACGAAGGACTCGTACGCCGTCTGCATGTCCGGACCGGTGCGCAGCGCCGCCGACAGCGCCAGGTTCTTCGCCAGCACCGTGCCGGGGAAGCCCTTGCGTACCCAGCGCTCGATCTGCTGGTGGACCTTGTTGTTCGGCTCGAACTTGGACAGCAGGATGCGCACGAAGTCGAAGCTCTTCTCCCGGCCCTCGTACTGGTTGATCACGTCGAGGTTGGACGTGAGCATCCGCAGGAACAGCGCCGCGGAGGCGAAGTCCATCATGGCCGGGGTCAGCGGCACGAGCAGACCGGTCGCGGCGAACAGGGCGTTCATCGTGATGAAGCCCTGCGCCGGCGGCGTGTCGATCACGACGATGTCGTAGCGATCGCCGAGCGCGTTGAGGCCCTCGACGAGCGGTCGGTAGAAGACGAAGCCGGTCTCGCCGCCCTGGCGCTTGGCGAGCGCGAACTCCGCGTCGGACAGCGCCAGATTGGCCGGGATCAGGTCGAGGCCGTGCCAGTGGGTCGGCCGGACGATGTCGGCCAGGCGCGGCGTGTCGCCCATGAAGAAGGGCAGGGCCGTCGCCTCGTCGGGGACGTCGCTGTCGGGCAGCAGGCCGAACAGCGTCGTCAGGCTCGCCTGCGGATCCAGGTCGATCGCGAGCGTCCGGTAGCCCCGCAGCGCGAAATACTGCGCCAGGTGGATCGCCGCGCTGGTCTTGCCGACGCCACCCTTGAAGTTGGCGACCGTCACGACCGCGTGCCGCGTGCCTGCGCCGCGCCAGGGGAGCGTGCCGGCATAGCGGCGGAATTCCTCGACATCGCGCAGCGTGAACAAGCGCTTGCGCCCCGAGGCATCGCCCTTCGGCAGGTCCTTTGTCTGGATGGCGTACTCGAGCGTCTTGCGCGGCATGGGCACGAGCTCGGCGACTTCCGTCAGCGTGTAGCGCCGCGGCGTCTTCTCGAGGTTGGGCGCGAGGGCGCGCGCGCGCGCCAGGGCCAGGATGCCCTGCGCGACGGTCGTCATCTGGCCGAGGGCCTCGATGCCCACGGTCTGGGGCCGGGCGGCCGGCGCCCGAAGGTCGTCGTCGCCGGTGACGTCGAGTTCGGCGGCAGTCGCACTCTCGGTCAAGTCGCCCCCCGGTCAGAGTCGGATTAATATGGCCGATGTTATATCAAGTCGCCATCGGGATACAATTCGCCGTCGGACGGCGCTGTCGGCCCATATTGCGGCGAAGCCACTCGACTCAGTGGACACCGATTTTAGCGCCAGAAAATCCTCCTGGAACAACACAATAGAACGGTCGGCCGGTTTTTTAGCGCCGCGCCAGCGCGGATTTTCGCCGGCGGTCGTGAACGTCCGCGGACCGCGCGGCGAAACCATGACTGGCGGAGTTTCCGTCGGCTAGTGGACGCGGCTCACGCGAACCTGAACCCTGGCGGCGTGGTCGATCAAACGCGTACAGACTTCAGCCGGGTCGACGCGGCACCGGCTGGTGATGATCCGGCGCGATGGCGGAGTAGCTGTATGTGTATACAGTCCATCAGAAAAAGAAAAGCGGGGCGATCCAGGGGAAGGAAGGCCCCGCTCTGAGCACCGGGTCATTGGGGGAGGGGAAGCGACCCGGTACCACATAGATTGTTGCGACGCCGAATAGTTCAATCCCGTTTGTATTTTCAGGGCGTCTGCCCGTACGGTCGGCAGCGGCGGTCCCCCGCCGCCGCTCCGGCCAACCGGCAACGCCATGGACGACCTCGACTTCAGCCACTGCGGCCAGGCAGACGCCGGTCTGCTGCGACAGGTCGCGATCAGCTGCTACGCGCCGTACTACCGCGACCTCTGGGAACCGGGTGGCATGGAGGCCTACCTCGATACGCTCTACGAGCCCATCGTCCTCGCGGCCGAGCTGGCAGACCCGAATCTGCGGTTCGAGATCGCCTGTCTGCGCGGCGAGCCGGTGGGATTTTCGAAGCTGCACTTCCGCTGCGATCGCGCCGGCACGAGCAACGCAGCCTACCTGGAGCGCGTCTATGTCGCGCCGGCCGTCGCCGGCGGTGGCGTGGGACGCCGCCTGATCGACCGGATGATCGCCGGCGCGCGCGAGCGCGGCCGGGACTGGATCTGGCTGCAGGCGATGGCGGATGCGCAGAAGCCGCTGCAGCGGTACCGCGCGCTCGGCTTCGTCGACTGCGAGCGCACCCAGCTCGAGCTGCCGAAGGTCCGGCCGGGGCGTGCCGCGATGATCGTGCTGCGCAAGGACCTGCGCGCGCCGTAGTCCCGTTCCCGCTGTCGCGAACCTCGGCAAACGCAGCAGATTCGCGCGTCGCCCGCGGCTGCGCGGGATCCCACCATCGGTGCCCTGACGCACCCGATATGCCGCGCGGCCTCGCTCCTCGGCGCCGCGCAGCCCGGGCCCAGGGACGGGCCGATGAGCATCATGTTCGTGAAGATCCGCTCGGTGTCGCGGGCGCGCGGCGGGAGCGCGGTCGCGAAGTCCGCCTACATCGCGCGCGACCGCATCAAGGATGCCGCCACCGGCCGCATCCACGACTACCGCCGGACCCCGGGACTGCAGCACTCGGCGATTCTGCTGCCGGCCGGCGCCGACGCGGGCGCGTCGGAGTGGACTCGCGACCGGGCGAGCCTCTGGAACCGCGCCGAGAGCGCGGAGCGGGCCCGCAACGCCCGCGTGGCGCGCGAGTACACGGTCGCCCTGCCGCACGAACTGTCGCGCGAGGCGCGCATCGAGCTCGCCCGCGCCTTCGCTCAATCCCTGGCGGACCGCTATCGCACGCCGGTCGACCTCGCGGTCCACGGGCCGACCGGCCGCGGCGACCCGCGCAACCACCACGCGCACATCCTGGCCACCACGCGCGAGCTCGACGGCGCACAGCTCGGCCCGAAGGCGGCGATCGAGCTCGATTCGCGGCGACGTCGTGCGCTCGGCCTGCAGCACGTCTCGTACGAGTACCGCACGCTGCGCCAGGAGTGGGCGCAGCTGGCCAACGAGCGCCTGCGCGAAGCCCGGGTCGAGGCACGGCTCGAGCCGCGCTCGCGTGCCACGATCGAGCGCGAACGCGCGATGGCGGCTGCGCCGGTAGCGGTGGCCGCAGCGCGGCCGGCGCGCGAGGCCGAGCCTCCGGCGCCGACTCACGCCGGGCCGCGGCGCGCGGTGGAGGAACTGCAGCGCCGTGCGGTCGAGGACTGGCTCGCCTACCGCAAGGCCCGGGCCGTGGATCCGAGCCACGTCCCGGCGCGCGGTTCGGAACGTCGCCGCGAGGCCGATCCCGGCGCCGACGCGGGGCTCGAGCTCTGAGCGGCGGGCCTCAGGTCCGGCGCATCTCGTCGAAGAGCGTAACGCCGATCGAGTAGCTCCCGCAGCTCGCAGCGAATGCCTCGGCGACGTGCTGCAGCTCGACGCGCTGCGCGTCCTCGCGCGTGAAGGCGAGGAACCCCTGGCCCGGCTCGCAAAAGGTCTCGTGGTCGTCGAATTCCGCACCGCAGTGGTCGCAGTGGTTCATCCAGTACTGCGAGCCGGTCAGGCGGCTGTGGCCGATCCGGTAGTGGGGCGTCAACGCCGCCACTCGCTGCGCCACCGCCGGTGCGAGCCAGTCGACGTAACAGAGGATGGAGGGCTCCTCCGCGAGTTCCCACGTCCAGTCGTCGGACTCATCATCATCGAACAGCGTCTCGTGGCCGGCGGGGAGGATGAAGCCGTGCACGCGGCTGCGTACGCTGCAGCGCCAGCAGCGGCTGGCCGAGGCGGCCAGGAAATAGGCCGGCCCGCGCACGTTGGGCTCTGGAACCGGCGGCCACCAGCGCTGGAAGCGCGTGGGATCGAGGTCCTCCGGCACGAACCAGACGCGGGCCTGTGCGTCCCAGCGTGCGCCGAGGCGCTTCGCGTGATTCTTCTCCTGGTACGGGACTCTCAGTTCGATGCGTGGCATGGCGGCTCCGCGACGGTCGGCGCGCGCGGCTGCGCGCACGGACCAGTCTGGAGCGGCGGCGGAGCTCAGGTCACGCCGAATTTCCGGTGGGAGCGCGTCGAAACGCAGCCGTCGCTCAGATGACCCGCATCCGGCGCGGGCCCGGGCGATCCGAAAACCGCACGCGCGCGTCGAGCACCTCGACCTCGATCTGCGCCGGGCGGCCGCCGTACACGGCCAGCTTCAGCCACTCGCTCTCTTCCTTGGCGAGCGACTTCGCGACCACCCGATGCCAGCACCGCCGCTCCGCGTCCCAGCGGTAGCCGCGCTCGCGCAGCAGGTCCTTGGTCTCGAAGGGGGAGCCCGTCGCCCACAGCCGAAGGGCGGGCTCGGCGGCGGCCTCGAGCAGGCGCTTGAACGCGATTCGTCCCGACTTCGGCAGCGGCCTGCGCAGGACCTCGATCAGGGCCCGGCAGTCGGTCTCGCTGCGATGCGCCTCGTAGAAGAATCCGGAGGCCCAGCCCAGGTACTCGAGCTTGGCGCCCCGGAATCCCTCGTCGGCCCAGGGCACCTGCTCGAGGGAGCAGCCCCACGGGAGGTTCGCGAACATCGGTAGGCGTGCCTCGACGAACGGCCGGTCGAAACCCGCGTTGTGAGCCACGACCAGGGTCGCATCGCGGACGACCTCTGCCACGCGCTGCTCGTCGAGCGCGTGGCCCGCCACCATCTCATCGGTGATCCCGTGGATGGCGGTCGACTCGGGCGGTATCGGCCGGCCCGGATCCTCCAGGCCGGAGTACACGTCCGTGATCCGGACGATGGCGCCGGAGTCGACCTCGTACTCGAATCGCAGCAGTGCGAGCTCGATGACCTGGTCGGACTCGCGGCTCATGCCGGTCGTCTCGGTGTCGAGGACGACGGCCGTGGCCGTCGTACCCGACGGGCGGATCCCGAATTCCGAGGCGACCTGGAGGCGTCGCAGCACGCGGTAGTCCGGGTGCGCCTCGACCAGCGCGAGCGCGTCGCGCAGCGAGCGCTCGTCCTCGGTAAGCGTGGTCATGCCGGCGCGTCCGGGGCGTTCACGCGGGCGACCAGCCACCCGTCGTGGCCCTTGCGGCCGACCGTCTGGACCGCGGTGGCCGACAGCCGCGGATGCGCGGCGACGAAGTCGAAGGCGCGCCGGGTTCCGACGATCGCCGCATCGGCGCTGTGCGCATCGAGCACGCCTCCCGCGCGCACGACGTTGTCGATGACGATCAGGGTTCCCGTCCGGCCGAGCCTCACCGCCCAGTCGACGTAGTCCGCCATGCGTTCCTTGTCGGCATCGATGAACACCAGGTCGAACGGGGCGGCGCGCTCCGCCGCCAGCGCCGGCAGCGTGTCCAGCGCCGCGCCGATTCTGATGGTCACGCGTTGCCCGAGGCCCGCGCGCTCGAGGTTGGCGCGTGCGATGGCGGCGTGACCGGGATCGAGCTCCAGTGAGACCACGTGTCCGCCCGGCTCCAGCCCTCGCGCGAGCCAGATCGTGCTGAACCCGCCCAGGGAGCCAATCTCGAGGACGCGCCGCGCGCCCGCGACTTGCGCCAGCAACTGCAGCAGCTTGCCCTGGGTGGGCGTCACGGCGATGTCCGGAAGGCCGGCGTCGGCGCTCGCCCGGACGGCCGCCTGCAGCGCGTCGTCGTCGCGGACGAGGCGGGCCTCGAGGAACTCGTCGATGCGCGTCCAGAGCTTGGGATCCATTGCGCCGTGGCCTTGGCCGGTCGTACCCGGTGGCAGTGAGGGGCGGGCTCGCCGAGCCTAAGGGCAGCGGCAGCGCCCGGCAAGGATGCCGCGTCGTCGCATTTCTGCACGGACCGGCGACTTTTGCCGCTGCCCGGGCAATGCCGCGCCGATCGACACTGATCCGATGGGCGCGGCAACCGTCGGACTGCTGGTCGGGTACCTGCTGGCGGGGACCGGTCTCGCCGCGGCATTGCTGGTGCAGCGAGCACCCGCGCGCCTTTGGCTCTCGCTGCCGGTACTGGCCGTGCCGGTGACCGTCCTGGCGGCACTCGCCTGGGCCATCCTGCTCGCGAGGCTGCCCGCGCTCGCCGCGCTGCTCGGGTCGCGCGGTATACCGCTGGCCGGGGGAGCGTGGACACTGGCCTGCGCCCTGGGCTGTGGCCTGGCACTCGCGCGGGCGGGGCCGCAGCGCCTGCGGGTCGAGCGCGGCACCCGCATCGTCCGTCCGCGCTGGCCGGCCTACCGGCGCGGCACCGTCACGCTCGCGGGCCAGCCCGTGCCCGTCGCTGACGAATCCAAGCACTTCAAGCTGATCGGTACGACGGGGACCGGCAAGAGCACCGCGATCCGCGAGTTGCTGGCGGCCGCGCTCGACCGCGGCGACCGGGCCGTGGTGGCCGATCCCGATGGCGCGTACGCGCAGCGCTTCTACCGGCCGGAGCGCGGCGACCTCGTGCTCAATCCGTTCGACGCGCGCTCGGCCCGCTGGGACCTCTTCGGCGAGCTGCGCCAGCCGCACGACGACGACCTGATCGCGCGCGCCCTCATCCCGGACCACGGCGGGGAGGACCGGTCCTGGCGCGCCTACGCCCGCACCTTCCTCAGCGCCTGCCTGCGCCAGCTCGGCCGCGCCCAGTGCCGCGAGCCCGGCGTGCTGCACCGCCTGCTGACCGCGGCCCCCGTGGACGAGCTGCGGCTGCTGCTCGCGGGCACCGCCGTTGCGCCCATGCTCGCCGACGACAACGCGCGCTTCTTCGCCTCGGTGCGCGCGATCGCGATGACGCAGCTGGCCGCCCTCGAGCATCTGGACGAACCCGCCGGAGCGCCGCTGCTCGCGGTGCGCAGCTGGGTGCGCGGCGAGGGGCCATCGGGCGGACCGGCGGGAAGCCTGTTCCTCCCTTATCGGCCGAGCCAGGTGGCGACTCTGGGGCGCGTGATCTCGACCTGGCTGCGGCTCGCCATCTTCGAGGCGCTTGACCTCGAGGCCGGCGACCATCGCCTCTGGTTCGTCGTCGACGAGCTGGACGCTCTCGGTCCCATCGACGGGCTCAAGGACGCGCTGGTGCGCCTGCGGAAGTTCGGCGGCCGCTGCGTGCTCGGCTTCCAGAGCGTCGCGCAGGTGTCCGGCACCTACGGCTCCGCCGACGCGCAGACCATCGTAGAGAATTGCGGCAACACGCTGATACTGCGCTGCTCGGCCGGCGAGAACGGCGGTACCGCGCGCTTCGCCTCGCGACTGATCGGGGAGCGCGAGGTGCTGCGCGAGCAGGTGAGCCGTGCGCACGGCGGCCCGCTCGACCGGTCGGCGCGGTCCCGGACCGTGAGCCTCCACCGCACGACGGAGAGCGCGGTGCTGCCGGCGGAGGTCGAGCAGCTGCCGGACCTGTGCGGCTATCTCAAGTTCGCCTCGACGCCGGAATGGGTCCAGGTCCGGCTGTCGCCGTGAGCGGGAGGCCGCCGGGCGTGGTTAGCCCTGGAGACGGATGTCGCCGGCCTGCTCCGGCCGCCGGCCGCGCTTGGTCGCGTAGTAGTCGCGCAGCACGGCGAAGTCTCGCTCCACATCGCCGCTCAGCTCGAGGTAGGTGTCGATGCCGACGGTGCGCGTGCCGTAGTCGATGAAGCCGAGCGCCACCGGCAGGCCGCCCGCGAGCGCCAGCCGGTAGAAGCCCGACTTCCAGTGATCGGTGCGGGCGCGCGTGCCCTCCGGTGCGAGGGCCAGCCACATCCAGTCCCGCCGCGAGAATTCCTCGAGCAGCGAGCCGACGAGCCCGGAGCGCGCCCGACGATTGACGGGGATGCCGCCCAGGCGGACGAACAGGCGGCGCAGGGGCCAGCGGAACAGAGTGTCCTTGCCGGCCCAGTTGGCGCGCAGGCCGACCGCGAACTTGAACAGCAGGCCGATGATGAAGTCCCAGTTGGAGGTGTGCGGGTAGACGATGATGATTCCGTGCGCGGCACGCGGTGGCGTGTAGATGCTCCGCCAGCCGCAGCGGCGCAGGATCACGGCGGCGAGGCGCTGCGTCGTCCGGTGCGGCACGCCGGTCGGGGAGGGGCGGGCCACGCGCGCGTCAGGGAGCCACGCGGCCGAGGTCGAGCCTCTGGATGCGCGGCGGCAGCGTCGGCGCGAGCAGCAGGCTGCCTCGCACCCGGCCGTGCTCGCAGCGCCACTCGAACTCGCCGGACAGCTCGCCGCTCGCGTGCAGCGCACCGGCCGTGTCGCAGACGCCCGCCTGGGCTCGCAGCCGGGCCAGGTCCGCGGCCCAGCCCTCGCGGGAGCGGTCCAGCTCGAAATTCATCGCGAAGACGTCGCCGGCGGCATCGAGCGTGCCGGCCGCGTAGACGCTGCCGACGGCCCGGTAGGCGGCGGCGAGCGCGTCGCTGACCGCGAGCGCACGCTCCGGCAGCAGCCCGGCCCGGGCCAGCGCGAGCGCCGCGTCCCACACCGGGCCGCTCGGGCCGGCGTAGGTTCGATTGGCGAAGGCGAACACCCCGGCGCCCCGGTCGGGAAGCAGCAGGACGTGCGAGCCGTAGCCCGGGTAGCCGCCGCCGTGGCTGAGCGTCAGTCCGAGCTCGCAGTCGGTCGCGACGCTGAAGCCCATGCCATACGCCGCGGCCTGGCGGCACGCATCGGCGCCGCTGCGCCCGGGGCGAGTGCGCAGCCGGGGGAAGTTCGAGCCCTGCGCGAGTTCGCGGATCGTCGCGCGGCGCACCGGGCCAGTCTCCGCGCCATCGCGCGCGGGCCACGCCGACAGCAGGAATGCCACCCACTTCGCGTAGTCGTTGGCGCTGGTCTGCAGGCCGCCCATTGCGCCGAAGGCGCCGGGGCCGAGCGTCGGCTCGGGGCGCCACGCATCGTCTTCCCAGCGGTATCCGAGCGCGCGACGCCCCTTCGGCGCCGCGTCCGCGACGAAGCCCGAGTCGCGCATCGCGAGCGGCTGCAGCAGCGTCTGCGCGATCGTCTCCTCGAACGGGTGGTGCGACACGTTGGTGATGATCCGCCCGAGGGTCGCGTAGCCGAGGTTCGAGTACTCGAACGCCATGCCGGGTGCGCGCGTGAACGGCACGCCGGCCTGCAGCAGGCGCGTGAACTCCGGCTCCGGCAGCGGCGTCTGCCGATCGCCCCACGGGTCGTCGGTGACGAAGCCGGCATCGTGGTTGAGCAGGTCGCGCACTCGGATCCGCGGCGAGTCGCCGGTGGGGTACTTCCAGCCGCGCATCTCCGGCACATAGTCCTCGGCCGCTGCGTCGAGGCGCAGTCGCCCGTCGTCGCGCAGCCGCAGCACCGTGAGCGCGGTGAAGGCCTTGGTCATCGAGGCGATGCGAAACAGGGAATCCGGCGTCACGGGCCGGCGGGACTCGAGGTCCTGCACGCCATACGACGCGACGTGGACGAGGCGCCCGTCGCGAACCACGCCCCAGACCATGCCTGGCAGGTGCGCGTCGAGCGCGTACTCGGTGAAGATGCGATCGACGGTGGCGTACGCGGCGTCCGCGGGTTCCGCGGGGGCCGCAGCCGGGGAGCCGGCAAGCAGGCCGCAACCAAGCAGGGTGGCCAACGCACTCATGACGCATGCCCCCCGGGCACAGCCCGACATGGGCGCGGGAGCCGGCACGTCTTGGACCGCGTGTCCGTGCCCCTCGCGCATGGCCGTTCCGGCCGGTGTCGCCGGAGGATACCATCTCGGGATGCCGGCCCGGTCCGGCCGCCCGGAGAGGCCGGGACGATGGCGGGGGCACGCGCGCACGGCGCGTCGCCGGCGAGACGGTCGGGTAGCGGACGTGGCGTCAAGGCCACGGCCGCGCGATGGAGGACGCTGAATGACTAACGAGACTCACCGGCCCGGTCGGGGCGACGCTCCCGCCGACGCCGACCGTCGCGCGCTGCTCAAGGCGGGCGGCGGCCTCGTGATCGCCTTCACCTGGCTCGAAGTGCCGAGCCGCGCGCTCGCCTTCGCGAGCGGCAAGGCGCAGGCGGGCGACGCGGCGGCGGCACGTGCCGACGGCGACCCGGCATTCGCGCCGAACGCCTTCGTCCGCATCGGCACCGACGGCGTCGTGCGCCTCGTGATGCCCCAGGTCGAGGTAGGGCAGGGCTCCTATACGGGCCAGGCCACGCTGCTCGCCGAGGAGTTGTGCGTCGACCTCGACCAGGTACGGGTCGAGCACGCGCCGCCGAACGAGGCGCTGTATGGGTTCGAGCTCCAGGAGGGGCAGATCACCGGCACGTCGAACGCGATGCGCGCGACGTGGACGGTGCTGCGCGAGGCGGGCGCGGTCGCGCGCATGATGCTCGTGAGTGCCGCGGCTGCGCGCTGGGGCGTGTCCGCCGAGCAGTGCCGCGTCGAACGCGGCATCGTGCACCACGCGCCGAGCGGCCGTGCGCTGCCCTACGGCCAGCTCGCGAGCGCGGCCGCGCACCAGCCCGTGCCCGAGAAGCCGGACCTGCTGAGCGCCGCGGGATTCCGCCTGATCGGCCGGCCGCTCAAGCGCATCGATGCGCCGGCCAAGACCGATGGCTCGCTGGCCTTCGGCATCGACGTGCGCGTCCCGGGCATGCGGGTCGCGGCGCTCGAGACGGCTCCCACCGTCGGCGGGCGCGTTCGGCGCGTGGACGACGTCCGCGCGCGCGCCGTGCCGGGCGTGGTCGACGTGGTCGTCCTCGGCGACGCGGTGGCGGTCATCGCGGCCGACTTCTGGACGGCGCGCAAGGGCGTGGCGGCGCTCGCCATCGACTGGGATGCCGGTGCGCACGCGACGCTCTCCTCCGAGCACATCGCGCGCGAGATGGAGACCGTCTCGCGCAGCGGCCGGTCGCTGGTGGCCAAGGAAGTGGGCCCCGGCGCGGTCGGCACGGCGCGGCGGGTGGAGGCCATCTATACGCTGCCGATGCTGGCGCACGCGGCGCTGGAGCCGATGAGCGCGGTCGTCTCGGTGCGCAAGGATGGCTGCGACATCTGGGCAGGCACGCAGATCCCGACGCGCGTCGTGGACGTCGCGACCCGCATCACGGGACTTCCGGCCGACAAGATCGCGTTCCATCCCCAGTACTCGGGCGGCAGCTTCGGCAGGCGCCTCGAGACCGACTCCGTCGAGCAGGCGCTCGAGATCGGCCGGCGCGTCGGCTATCCGGTGAAGGTCATCTGGACGCGCGAGCAGGACATCGCGCTCGACTACTTCCGTCCGCCCTATCACGACCACCTGGTCGCGACGCTCGACGACAAGGGCTACCCGGCGACGTGGTGGAAGCGTGGCACGAGCGACGCGGTCACCGAGCGCTGGAGCCCCGCGGACATGGGCAAGGACGGCCTCGACCCGGATTGCGTCGATGGCGCCATCGAGCCCCCGTACGCGTTGCCGCACCTGCGCGTCGAATGGGCGCGCCATCGCCTGCCGGCGCCGGTCCGGACGGGCTGGTGGCGCGGCGTCGGGCAGACGCACAACCTCTTTCCGGTCGAGTGCTTCATCGACGAGCTCGCGCACGCGGCACACCAGGACCCGGTGGCGTACCGTCGGGCGCTGCTGGCCAGCAATCCCCGGGCACGCGCGGTGCTCGACCTCGCGGCCGAGAAGTTCGGCTGGGGCGCGCCGGTCGGAGCGCGCGTCGGCTGCGGCGTGGCGCTCGGCATGCCGATGGCGACCTACATCTGCGCCATCGTCGAGGTCGAGGTGTCGCCGCAGGGACAGGTGCGCCTGCGCCGCGCGGTGGCGGCGGTGGACTGCGGCACGGTGATCAATCCGGACACGATCGCCGCGCAGGTGCAGGGCGGCCTCATCTTCGGATGGAGCGCGGCGCTGCACGGCGAGATCACGCTGCGCGACGGTGCCGTCGAACAGCAGAACTTCAACGACTATCGCGTGCTGCGCATCGGCGAAGTGCCGCGGATCGACGTCCACGCCGTCCCGAGCAGAGAGCCGCCGACCGGGATCGGGGAGCCGCCGGCCGCGATCGCCGCGCCGTGCCTTGCGAATGCGATCTTCGCCGCGACCGGCGTGCGGGTGCGACGCCTGCCGATCGCCCGCACGATGCTCGCGGCCAGCCCGTCGTCGCTGAACCAGGTGGTGACCTGACATGCGCAAGCTGCCGACACTCATCGCGCTCGCAGCCGCCGCCGTGGTGGCCGCGTTCGTCGCCTACGCGTGGCACGCCGACGACCGCGGCGCCGAGGATCGGGGCGCGCATGCGGGTCCGCTCGCCGTCGCCGGCTCCGCCGTCGAGCAGGGGCGGTACCTGGCGGCCGCCGCCGACTGCGTCGGCTGCCACACGGTGCCGGGCGGTGCGGCCTACGCCGGCGGCGTGCCGTTCCGCCTGCCGTTCGGAACCATCTACTCGACGAACCTCACGCCGGACCGCGAGACGGGCCTCGGGGCCTGGTCGGACGAGGATTTCCTGCGGGCGGTGCGCGGCGGCGTTGCGCCGGGCGGGCGGCACCTGTATCCGGCGCATCCCTATCCGTCCTACGCGGCGATGGCCCGTGACGACGTGCTGGCGATCCGGGCGTACCTCGCGAGCCTCCCGCCCGTTCGATCGCGCGCGCCGGGCAGCGAGCTGCGCTTCCCGTTCTCGCAGCGCTGGCTGATGCCGCTGTGGAATGCGCTCTACCTGGACGGCCGCCGGTTCGAGGCCGACGCGCGCCATGACTCGACCTGGAACCGCGGCGCGTACCTGGCGACCGCGCTCGGCCACTGCGGCGAGTGCCATACGCCGCGCAATGCCGGCTACGCGCTGCGAGGCGACCGGCCGCTGGCCGGTGCGGTGACGCAGGGATGGAAGGCCTACGACATCACGGCCGACGCCGAATCCGGCGTCGGCGCCTGGACGGCGGCGGCGCTTCAGGAGTACCTGGCGAGCGGCCACGCCCGCGGGCACGGCGCGGCAGCCGGGCCGATGAAGGAAGTCGTCGCCTACAGCACGAGCCAGCTGACCGCCGACGACCGCGCCGCGCTGGCCACCTATCTGCTCGGGGGCGCCGCGCCCGGCGGGCGAGCCACGCAGGCGGAGGCGGGCGCGGCGGCGGCCAGTCCGCCGCGCGGACTCGCGGGCACGCTGGGCGAATCGCTATACGCCGGCGCCTGCGCGAGCTGCCATCCGCTGGCTGCGGTCCCGGCGCCGGCCTACTACGCCGACCTGCGCGGCAGCCGGACGGTCCGCGATCCGCAGGGGACCAACCTGCTGCGCCTGCTCGCAGACGGCTCGCCCCACGGAGCGGGTGATTCGACGGCGATGCCCGCCTTCGGCCGCGGCTACACCGACACCGAGCGCGCAGCGCTCGCCAACTACGTGCTCGCCGCGTGGGGCAACCTGCCTCCGGGACTCACGCCGAACGACGCGCGCCACGCCGCGGCGGCTAGCCGCTGAGCCCGGCTCGCGGCGACGCACGGATCGCCGCCGGCCGCGCTCAGGGCCGCGTTCGCCAGCCCCCGCCGAGCGCCTTGCCGAGCGCGATGTAGTCCTGCGCGAGCTGCCCGGCCTCGGCGGCCCGCTGGTCGGCGGCCTGGTCGGCGGTCCGGCGCGCCGCCAGCACTTCGAGCATCGATGCGTCGCCGGCCTCGAAGCGCCGCTGCTCGAGCGCCACCGAAGCCGCGAGCGCGGACGCGGCAGCGTCGAGGTCCGCGAACCGGTCCCGATCGGCGGCGAAGCGCACCATCGACGACTCGGTGTCGGAGAGGGCGCGCAGCACCGTCGAGCGGTAGCTGCCGAGGGCGGCATCGCGCGCGGCGCGGGCCGCATCGGCCTGGCCGCGCAGGCGACCGCCGGCGAACAGCGGCAGCGTCAGCTGAGGTGCGAGGTTCCAGTAGCGGCTGGCGGCCCGCGCGAGTTCGCCGCTGCGCACCGAGTCCCAGCCGAAATCACCGACCAGCGACAGGCGCGGGAACTGCGCGGCCACCGCGCTGCCCACGTCCGCGGTTGCCGCCGCGAGTTCGCGCTCGGCGCGACGCACGTCGGGTCGCCGGCGCAGCACGTCGGCCGGCAGCCCCACCGGCGCGGTCGTCGGCGCGGGCGGTATGGCGCGCGGCTCGCCGAGGCGAGCCTCGAGCGCCGTCGGCGCCTCGCCAGTGAGGGCGGCGAGACGCAGCGTCGCGGTGCGCGCCTGTGCATCCAGCGCCGGCACGGTGGCCGCCGCAGTGAGTCGCTCGGCCTCGGCGCGATGCTGATCGGTGACGCTCGCGACGCCGGCGTGCGTCTGCAGCGCCACGAGCTCGCGGGCGGCGTCGGCGTCCGCGACCATGCGGGCCGCGAGCCCGCGCCGCTGTGCGGCCGTGCGGTAGGCCACGTACGCATCGGCGACCTCCGCGGCGACGACGACGCGCGCGTCGTTGCGGCTCTCCTGCGCGCCGCCGAGCCGCGCGATCGCCGCCTCGGCCTCGTGCCGCGTGCGCCCGGCGAGGTCGATCTCCCAGGCCGCGTCGAAGCCGATCCGGTAGTCGGTGAACTCCGTGGTGCTGGGCGTGAACGGGATCAGCGCGAGGTTCTCGCCGTTGCGGCTCAGCTTGTCCCGCGAGACGCGTGCGTCGGCATTGGCGGCGGGATAGAAGCTCGCGCCGGCGACGCGCGCCAGCGCGCGCGCCTGCTGCACGCGCGCCTCGGCCGTCGCCAGATCCGGGTTCCCTGCGATCGCCTCGGCCACCAGCGCATCCAGCAGCGGGTCGCCGAGCTCCCGCCACCACTCGTCCGGCGGCGGCGCCGCCGTCAGCGGCTCCGCCGTGGTCCAGTAGGCGGCTGGCGCCGAGGCGGCGGGGTCCGGCGCGCGGTAGCGAGGCCCTGCCGCACAGCCGGCGATGACGAGGAGGGCGGCAGCGAGCGCCGGGCGGAGGGGAGGCAGGTATCGGACCATGGCGGGCCTCCGTTCAGGCGATGCGACGCCGGAACATCCAGTACGCACTCGAGATCGTGAAGGTCGAGATCAGCAGCAGCGGCCACAGGTGCGGCCAGATCTGCCCGGCGCCGAATCCCTTCAGGAACAGCCCCTTGACGATCACGATGAAGTGGCTGAGCGGGTCGATCCAGCTCAGGCAGCGGAAGAACAGCGGCATGTTCTCCACCGGCGCGATGAAGCCCGACAGCATGATCGCCGGCACCATGAACGTGAACACGCCGAGGAATGCCTGCTGCTGGGTCTCGCACAGCGACGAGATGAACAGCCCGAATCCCGCCAGCGCGAGCGCGTAGAACCCCATGCTCAGATAGAGCAGCGCGACCGATCCCTGGAACGGGACCTGGTAGACGAATACCGCGGCAGCGGCGATGACGGTGGCCTGCCCGAAGGCGATGACCATCGCCGGCACCGTCTTGCCCACCATGATCAGCCCGGGCGTCAGCGGCGACACCAGCAGCTGGTCGAAGGTGCCCTGCTCGCGCTCGCGGGCGATCGACAGCGCAGTAACGATCAGGCTGCCGAGCGTCGTGATGACCGCGACCAGCACCGGTAGCATGAACCAGCGGTACTCGAGGTTCGGGTTGAACCAGTTGCGCACGACCAGGCGGCTGGGAGCGGGGCGACCGGCCGCCGTGGCGCGCTCGTCGCCGAATTGCTGGATGATGTCCTGCGCGTAACCGAGCGCGATCTGTGCGCTGTTCGAGCGGCGGCCGTCGACGATGGCGAGTATGCGTGCGCCGCGACCGGCCGCGAGCGCACGCGAGAAGTCGGCGGGGATCTCGAGCCCGATCAGCGCGCGCTGCTCGTCGATCGCGCTGGTGAGCTCGGCCTGGCTGCGGACCACGAGCGGCGCGGGAAATGCGCGGGCAATGGCGAGGCGCTGAACCAGCTCGGTGGACTCGGCGCCCTGGTCGTCGTCGAGGATCGCGAGCGTCGCGTTCTTCACCTCGAGCGTGGCGGCGAACGGGAACACCGCGAGCTGCAGGATCACCGGCAGCACCAGCAGCCGCCGGCTCTGCGGGTCGCGGAACGCGAGCTGCAGCTCCTTGGCGATCAGTGTGAGCAGGCGGTTGAGCATGGTCAGTCGAGGCGACGCCGGGTGCGCAGGGCCGTCAGGCCCAGGAAGAAGCAGGCCGACGCGATCAGGAACAGCAGGTCGTGAAGCAGGATGCGGCCGACGAAGCCGGCCTGGAACAGCGTCTGCAGCGCGCTGATGAAGTAGCGTGCCGGGATCAGGTAGGTCACGGCCCGGATCGGCGCGGGCATGCTGGAGATTTCGTACACGAAGCCCGACAGCATGGTCGCCGGCAGGAACGCGGCATTGAGCGCCGCCTGCGCGGCATTGAACTGATTGCGCGTGGCGGTGGACAGCAGCAGCCCGAGGCCCAGCGAACTGCCCAAAAACAGGCTCGTGTACACGACGAGGAGTGGCAGGGAACCGCGGAAGGGGACGTCGAAGACGAACACCGCGAGCGCCACGCAGATCAGCATCGACAGCACGCCGAGCACGTAGTACGGCAGCACCTTCGACAGCAGGAGCTCGGCGCGCGTCACGGGTGTCGACAGCAACGCCTCCATCGTGCCGCGCTCCCACTCCCGTGCGATCACCAGCGATGTCAGGAGCGCGCCGATGATCGTCATGATGATCGCTATCGAGCCGGGCACGATGAAGTTCTTGCTCAGTGCCGCCGGGTTGAACCAGTAGCGCGCGACCACCTCGATTGGTGCCGCCACCGGGACCGCCCGGTCGAGGGCGCGCTGCCGTACCCAGCTCTGCCACGCCCCCTGCACGTAGGCGGCGACGAAGCTGGCGGTGTTGGGCTCGGCGCCATCCGTGATGACCTCCAGGGGCGCGGGGGTTCCCGGGCGGGCGAGGCGGGCGCCGAAATCCGACTGCAGCACGACGATGCCCCGCACCGAGCCGGCCGTCAGCCAGCGCGTGAGCTCGGCGCGGGACGGGGAGGGGTGCGGCTCGAAGTAGGGCGAGGCGGCGAGGGCCGCGGCGAACAGCGCCGCGTCGGGCCCGGAATCCTCGTTGAGGATGCCGATGCGGATCCGCGCGGCGTCGAGGTTGACGCCGTAGCCAAAGATCATCAGCAGGATCACCGGCAGCACGAACGCGATGATGATGCTCGACGGGTCGCGGACGATCTGGAAGCTCTCCTTGCGGCACAGGGCCCCGAGACGGCGCGCATCGATGGCGGACTGGCGGGTCATGCGGCGGTGGCGGCCGGCGGATGCCGCTCGACGAGCGCGATGAAGGCCTCTTCCATGGTCGGGTCCGGTACCGCCGGCGACGCCGCCGACCGCTTGAGCTCGTCGGGAGGGCCCACGGCGATCAGCTGTCCGCGGTAGACGAGCCCGATGCGGTCGCAGTACTCGGCTTCGTCCATGAAGTGCGTGGTCACCATGACCGTCACGCCCTTCTGCACGACGCCGTTGATGTGGGCCCAGAACTCGCGGCGCGTCACGGGATCGACGCCGGAGGTCGGCTCGTCGAGGAACAGCACGGCCGGGTCGTGCATCAGCGCGCAGGCCAGCGCCAGTCTCTGCTTGAAGCCGAGCGACAGCGAGTCGGGTGCGGCGTCCACGAACGGCCCGAACGCGAACGTGTCGATCATCTCGCGGATCTTCGACTCCCGCGCCCCTCCCTCGAGCCCGTACACGCCGGCGAAGAACCGCAGGTTCTGCCGCACCGTGAGGTTGCCGTACAGCGAGAACTTCTGGGCCATGTAGCCGAGGCGCTGGCGGGCGCGTGCCGCGTGGCGCCCGAGGTCGATGCCCATGACGCTCGCGCGCCCCGAGGTGGGGACCAGCAGGCCGCAGAGCATCTTGAAGGTCGTGGACTTGCCGGCACCGTTCGGTCCCAGCAGGCCGAAGATCTCGCCCTGCGGCACACGGAACGTGATCCGATCGGCGGCCGTGAAGGCGCCGAAGGTCTTGGTCAGCGCAACGGCGTCGATGACCGAGTCCGCCAGCGCTGCCTCGACGCTGACCGTCGGCATGCGGGCGGCGACCTCGGAGTCGCCGCCCGGCCCGCCGCCGAGGATGTCGATGAACGCATCCTCGAGGCGCGGCGGGACGGCGTCGACGCGCGCGCTGCTGCCGGCGTCGATGGACTCGGGCGTCGGAGCCTGGCCCGGCTCGCGCAGCACCAGCCGGATCCGGCTGCCCTGGATCACGCCGTCGATGACCTGCGGGGCGTGCAGCGCCCGGTCCAGCACGGCACGCCGGTTGGCGGCAATGCCGCCGATCTGCACGCTGCGCCCCGCCATGCGCTTTGCGAGCGCGTCCGGCGCGCCGGCGAATGCGAGGCGCCCGGCATTCATCAGCAGGATGTACGGGCAGCGCTCCGCCTCGTCCAGGTACGAGGTGCTCCAGACCACAGACAACCCGTCGGCAGCGAGCGCCGTCACCATCCGCCAGAGCTCGCGGCGCGAGATCGGGTCGACGCCGACCGACGGCTCATCGAGCAGGAGGATCCGGGGATTGCCGAGCAGCACGCAGGCGAGGCCGAGCTTCTGCTTCATCCCGCCGGAGAGCTTCCCGGCGGGGCGGTCCGTGAATGCCGCGAGGTCGGTGAACTGCAGGAGTCGGGCAAAGGACTCGGTGCGCGGGGCGCCGACGACGCCACGCAGGTCGGCGTAGAGGTCGAGGTTTTCCTGAACCGTCAGGTCCTCGTACAGGCCGAACTTCTGCGGCATGTAGCCGAGCTGCGCGCGCAGCCGATCGGCGTCGGCGATGGGGTGGAGCCCGCCGACGGAGATCGTTCCGGCCGTCGGGCGCAGCAAGCCCGCCATCAGCCGCATCAGCGTGGTCTTTCCCGCGCCGTCGGGTCCGACCAGGCCGGTGATGCCGCCTGCGGGGATCGTGGCGGTGAGTTGCGCGAGTGCAGGTACGCCCGCGCCGGCGAAGCGGTGCGTGACGCCGTCGAGCTCGACCGCGTTCACCGCGCGCCCGCGCTGTCGCCGGCCGGGGCCTCGAGCCGCACCGTGACGGGCATGCCCTGGCGCAGCGCCGGGTCCGGGTCGGATACGACGATCCGCGCGCGGTAGACCAGCGCGGTCCGCAGTTCCGGCGTCTCGACGTTCTTGGGCGTGAATTCCGCGGTGGGCGACACGAACCCGACCTGGCCGTGGTAGGGCCGTCCCGGCCTCGAGTCGGTGTAGAGCAGCACCGAGCGGCCCGGTAGCACGCGGCCGAGGTCGGGCTCGGCGACATAGACACGGGCCCAGACCGGGTTGCGCAGCGAGAGCGTGAACACGGGTGAGCCGGCGGCGAGAATGGCGCCCGGCTCGACGGTCCGCGTGAGTACGACGCCATCCGCCGGCGCCAGCAGCACGGCGTCGCTCAGGCGCTGGCGCGCCTGGGCCGCGCTTGCCTCCGCGCGCGCATGGTTGGCGTCCGCCTCGGCGATCTCCTGCTGGCGATAGCCGCTGCGCAGCTCCGCGAGCGCCTGCTCGGCAGCGGCCAGCCGCGCCCGGGACTGATCCCGTGCAGCGAGCGCCTCGTCGTAGGCGCGTGCCGGCACCGCGCCGGTGCCGTGAAGTTCCTGCTGGCGCGCGAGATTCTGCTCGGCGTTGGTGAGAGCGGCGAGCCGCTCCGCCACCGTCGCCCGCGCCTGTTCCACGTCCTCCCTGCGATAGCCGGACCGCAGCAGCGCGAGTCGCGCCGCGGACGTGGCGGCGTTGGCCCGTGCCTCGTCGAGTTCCAGCTGGATCGGCGTGAGGTCGAGCCGACCCAGCTCCTGGCCGGCCGTGACGACATCACCCTCGTCGACCGCAAGCGAGGCGAGTCGGCCGGCGACGCGAAAGCCCAGCGTGACCTCGCGGATGTCGACGTTGCCGTAGAGCGTCAGCTCGCCCTGGTCGCGCTTGCGCGCCACGGTGACGGCGATCAGCACTACGGCCATCACCGCGGCGGCCGCGACGAGGGTGTTGCGCAGGCGGGGATTTGCGATGGCCATAGCGATCCTCAGGGAGCCAGCCCGCGAATGGCCCAATCGAGTCGCTGCGCGATCCGACCGCGGTCCCGGGCAATCTGGCTGAGCGTGGCGGACAGGGTCCGATCGAACAGTGGTGGCCCGTGCCACGCGCTCGCCAGCAGCCGCGGCAGACCAACGGACGCCATCAGGAAGCACAGCACCTGAAGCGGGTGCTCCTCGACCAGCGCGCCGGCGCGCTGCGCCTCCTCGACGAGCCGCAGCAGCAGCCGCGGGTGGCGACCGGCCAGCGAGCGGACAAAGTCGCGCGCCGCGCGTTCGCCGGTGGCCGCGGCCATCAGCAGGCGTCCCATGAAGACGTCCTGTTCCGCGCCGAAGTCGACGAGCTGCAGGATCGCGCGCCGCAGTCGGTCGATGGCCGTGCCGCTGCTGTCGGCGACGACCGAGACGCGCGACATCAGCGGCGCGTACCAGTCCTCGAGCAGCGCACGCATGAACGCGTCGCGCGTCCCGAAGTGGTAGACGAAGCTGCCGAGGTTGGCGCCAGCCGACGCCGCAACCTCGCGGACCGTCAAGTCCTGAAAGCCCCGCTTGAGGACGATTTCGCGGCCCGCGACGAGCAATTGCTCGCGCGTCGAAGACCGGCTGACGGCCACCTCGCCCATCCGCGGATTTTATACGTCTGTATAAACGGCCGCAATCGCGTTCCTGAACGAACGCGCGCGATTTGCGGCTCGGGTGCGGAGCCGGCGCGGAGGGAAGCTGTGCCCACACAGGCAGGAGGTCCCATGAAGAGCAGTTCCCTGGTCCGCAGCGTCGCCGCCGTCGCCCTGCTGGGTGCGGGTCCCGCGTTCGCCCAGACGAGCCCGTTTGCGACCGGTGCGGCGGCGTTCCAGACCAATTTCCTGACGATCCTGACGCCGATCGCGGTGATCGCCGTGATGGCGCTCGGTGTCGGTGCGTGGTTCAACCGAATCAGCTGGAGCTGGGCTGCGGGCGGGGCGCTCGGAATCATGCTCGTGTTCGGCGCCCCGCAAGTCGTGGCCTGGGTGAGGGGGCTGGCCGGTGTCTGAGGGCATCCACTCCGGCGCGGCGCGCGGCGTTATCGCGGATCCGCTCTTCGTCGGCATCACCCGGCCGGCGATGGCGCTCGGCGTGCCCTATGCCGCGCTGCTCGGAAATGCCTTCCTGACACTGGAGCTGTTCCTGGTCACGCGTAACCTGCTGTGCCTGCTGGTGGCTGCGCCGTTGCACGGCCTTGCCTGGCTGCTGTGCCTGATGGAGCCGCGCGCGTTCGACCTGATCGGCGTGTGGGCGCGCGTGCGGGCCAGGGCCGGGTTCCGCGGGCGCCACCCGTGGCGCGCGGCGTCCTACGCCCCGCTCGCGCCGGGACCGGACCGCGCCTCCGCCGTCGCCGCGTCGATCTGCAGCGCGCGGTGCCCGCGATGAGGAGCCGTCCAAAGCCGGTGGCGAACGACGTCGCCGCCGCCGCGCAGATTCCCTACCGGGTTCACGTCGCGCCATCGGTCGTATCGACCGTCGCCGGCGACTACGTGCTGGCGTGGCGGTTGTCCGGCCTGAGTTTCGAGTGCGCCGACGACGTCCAGATCAACGCGGCGCACGAGCGCCTCGGCGCGTGGTTGAGGAACATGGCGAGCCCGGAGGTCGCCCTCTGGACTCACGTGATACGGCGCCGGGAACGGGTCCTGCCCCCCCAGGACGCGCCCGCCGGGTTCGCATCGCGACTGGTGCAGCGCTACCGCAGGCGCCTCGAGCAGGAGACGCTGTGGAGCAACGAGCTGTACGTGAGCCTCGTGTACCGCCCGCTGGGTGCACAGCTGAGTGGCGCGGCCGCCGTGCTCGCCCGGCGGCAGGACCCGGACGTCGCGGTGCGGACGCAGGCCGCCAACATTCAGGCGGCATCAAAGCTGGCCGACCAGTTGGAGGCTTCTCTCGTCGCCTACGACCCGGAGCGGTTGGCAATCTACGAGCGCGACGGGCGCCTGCACTCGAGCCTGCTGGAGTATCTCGCGCTGCTCGTCAACGGCGAGCAGCAGCCGATGCCCTTGCCCTTCGGCCCGATCGACGCGGCGATCGCGACGACGCGAACGCTCGTCGGGTGGGAATCCCTGGAATACCGGACGCCCGACGCAACCCGTCTCGGCGCGTGCCTAGGGATCAAGGAGTACCCGACCCCGACCTTTCCCGGGCAACTGAATCGGCTGCTGAGTGCGCCGTTCTCGCTGGTGCTGACGCAGAGCTTCGCGTTCCTGCCGAAATCCGCCGCGATGAGCGTCCTGTCGCGCCAGTACCACCGCCTGCGCAATTCCGGCGACGTTGCGGTCTCTCAGGCGGTCGCGCTCAAAGCTGCGCTCGACCAGCTCGCCAGCAACGAGTTCGTGCTCGGCGACCACCACCTGACGCTGCAGGTGCTCACCGAGCCCTTTATCGCGGGTGCCAGCGGAGCCGAAGAGGCCATCGTCTCGCTCAATCACGCGGTGGCCGCTGCGCGCGCCATTCTGGGGGAGGCGGGGATCGTGGTGGCGCGCGAGGACCTCGCCCTCGAAGCGGCCTACTGGGCGCAGTTGCCGGCCAACTTCGCCGCCCGTCCGCGCCGCGCTCCGATCAGCAGTCGCAACTTCGCCGGACTCGCGCCATTGCACAACTTCCCGCACGGCCGCGCCACCGGCAACCATTGGGGCGATGCACTGACGGTACTCAAGTCCAGCGCGGGCTCGCCGTACCACTTCTCGCTTCACGCATCCGATCCGAGGGACGCCGATGGCGGCAGCCGCCGCGACACCGGCCACACGTTCATCTGTGGACCGACCGGCTCGGGGAAGACCGTGTTCCTGGGGTTCTGCCTCTGTCTGCTGCTGCGGCAGGGCGCGACACAGGTCGTCTTCGACAAGGACCGCGGCCTCGAGATCTTGGTTCGGGCCCTCGGCGGCCGTTACCTGACCTTCCGCCGCGGGGCACCCACCGGCTGCAATCCCCTGCAGCTCGAACCCACGCCCACCAACCGCGCCTTCCTTCGTACCTGGGTCCGCGGTCTCGCCCACCGCCCATCGCGGCCCATCACCGCCCGCGAGGAAGCAGAACTCGAGCAGGCGCTCGATGGCGCCCTGCAGCTGGAGCGCTCGTCGCGATGCCTGTCGCGACTGCTGGAGTTCCTGGATCCCACGCAGCCGGACGGAGCCTACGTTCGGCTGTCTCCCTGGTGCGCCGCTGCCGGCGGAGAGCACGCCCTGATCTTCGATGCGCCGACCGACCTCGTGGTGCCGCTGCTGGACGCCACGCCGATCCTGGGCTTCGACATGACGGCCGTGATCGACGATCCCGAGGTACGGCCACCCCTGACCCAGTACCTCTTCCACCTGCTCGAGACGCTGCTCGACGGCCGTCGTCTGGTCGTGTGGCTGGACGAATTCGCGAAACTGGTGAGCGACCGCGGCTTCGAGGCGCTCGCGTCCGACGGAATCAAGACCTGGCGAAAGCGCAACGGCGTCATCGCGTTCGCGACCCAGAGTCCGAGCGACGTGCTGCGCACGCCCATCGCGCGCACGCTGATCGAGCAGACTCCGACCAAGATCTTCTTCCCCAACGCGGATGCCAGCCGTGCCGACTACATCGATGGTCTCGGTCTGAGCGACCGCGAATTCCAGCTGATCGCGACGGAGCTCACGCCCGGGTCGCGGCGCTTTCTGATCAAGCAGGGACGCGAGAGCGTCGTCGCCGAGCTCGACCTGAAGGGACTGGAGGCGGACCTGAAGGTGGTCTCCGCCCGGGCGGCTACGGTCGCCGAGATGGAGCAGCTCATGGCCACCCATGGACAGGATCCAGCGGCGTGGCTTCCACGGTTTCTGGGTGAGGACGCGGCCGATCCGGCCAAGGAGGAATCATGACCCGTTCGCGCAAAATCTCCGTCGCCGTAGCGGCGGTCCTGCTCGCCACCGGCCTGCCGGCGCAGGCCACCGTGCCGGTCATCGACGTGGCCGCCATCATGCAGATGATCCAGCAGATCATGGCGTGGGAGCAGCAGCTGGAAGGCATGCGCATGCAGCTTGAACAGCTGCAGCAGACGAAGTCGGCGCTGACCGGCTCGCGCGGCATGGCGCAGCTGCTGCCGATCTCGGTCGCCGCGCGCAACTATCTGCCGGCCGACCTTGCCGCATTGTCCGACGTCGCGAGCGTGGCGGTCGGGACGGGCGCTGCGGTCGCGCACGAGGCTCGGTCGCGGCTGGCAGCCAACGCAGTCCTGTCCGGAACCGACCTGCAGCGGTTGTCGCCGCAGCTGCAAGCGCTGCTGGCGACCGACCGCCAGTCGGTGGCAGCCAGTCAGGCCCTGAGCCGGCTTGCCTACTCGCACAGCAGCGACCGCTTCGCTTCGCTCTCCACGCTGATCGACCAGATCCGTGCGACGCCGGACGCGAAGGCCATTGCGGAGCTGCAGGGGCGGATCGAGGCGGAGCAGGCGATGCTCGCCAACGAGGGCATCAAGCTCTCGGCACTCGCGCAGAGCGCGGAGGCCGATCGCAGCGCCCGCGAACTCGCGAGGCGGGAGGCGGTCGTTCAGGGCCACGGATCGTTCGCGACGCGCTTCCAGCCGAAGACGCCGGTGCCGTGATGGTCTTCCAGAGCTTCTGGGCGTGGCTGTCTGCGCGCCTGACCGCGTACATCAGCGTCCACGTCGCCGACACCGCAGCGGCCATCGAGCCCGCCGCGGTGACCGTAGGCGTGGTGTACGTGATGATCTGGGGCTACCTGCACCTGCGCGGCAAGGTCGACGAGCCGATCGTCGCCGGCGCCGCGCGCTTGCTAACCCTGGTCGTCGTGTTCGGCGTGGGCCTGCGCCTGTGGCTGTACCACGAGGTGATCGTCGAGACGTTCTTCAATGCTCCGGCGGATCTGGCGGCACGCCTCGTCGGCGCCGCCAGTCCGATCACGACGGTGGACAGCATCTGGGACCGCGGCGGAACGGCGGCGGGCGCGCTGTGGGACAAGGGCGGGCTGCTGTCCGGCGACGTCGGCTTCTATCTGGCCGCCGCCGCGATCTACACCCTGGTTGGGCTCGTGTGCGTGTACACGATGTTCCTGATCTCGCTGGCGCGCGTGGCGCTGGCGGTGCTGCTCGCGCTTGGTCCGATCTTCATCCTGCTGGCGCTGTTCGATGCGACCCGCCGCTTCTTCGAGGCGTGGATCCACGAACTCACCAACTACGCACTGGTCTCGATCTTGACCGCGATGGTCGCCGCCCTGCTGCTGGACCTCGTGAACTCCTATGCAACCCAGACGGCCGCCCTCGGCACGGGAGTGATGACGGTTGACGCGCTCAATCTGGCACTGGCCGCCGGCTTGGTCGTGCTGGTGCTGCGGCAGGTCCTGCCGATTGCCGCCCGTCTCGCGGGAGGCCTGGCGCTGTCGACCTTTGGTGTCGCGGGTCGCGCCGCGGCGCAGGCCACCGGCCTCGCTCACGGGCTGGCGGCCAGCGCTCTCGACGTAGCGGGCGAGGAATCCACCGGCGTGCCGCCAGCCTGGCCGTCGCCGCCCAAGCAACTTCGCCGGAGGCAGTCATGAGACGCATCAGCGCGATGGTACTGCTCGCCTGCACCCTTGCCATCGGCTCCGGCTGCACCACCACGGCCTCGCAGCCGCAGTGCCATGGCCCGTGGTCACCGATCAACCCGCAGCAGGTCAAGGCGCATGGATGAATCGCTCACCGAGTACCTCGCTCAGGCGACGCACTGGGAACGCGACCAGTCGGCGCGGCTGCGCGATTCGGCTCGCCGCGCATGGTGGGTGGCGGGAGCAGCCGCCATCACCGCCGTCACCTGTGCGGCGGCGCTGGTCGCGCTCGCGCCGCTGAAGCGCGTCGAACCGTTCGTGATCCGCGTAGACAACTCGACCGGCGTCGTCGACGTCGTGCCGACCTATGCCGGGACGGCCGCGCTGCCGCAGGTCGTCACGCGCCATCTGGCGGCGAACTACGTCATCCAGCGCGAGCGGTACGTGGCGGCGCTTGCCGAGACCGACTACGAGCAGGTCGGCGCCTTCCATACCGCTGCGATGAATCAGCAGTGGGCAGCGGCGTGGGCCAGGACGAATCCAGACTCGCCGCTCAATCGGTTCACCGACGGAAGCCACGTGCGGGTCCAGGTGAACGCGATCGTCTTCCTGCGCGAGGGCCGTGGCGCGCCGGAGGTCCTGCAGGTGCGCTTCACCACCGCACGGCAACAGGGAGCCGGATCGGTCGAGCAGATCGCGCACTTCCTGGCGACGCTGCAGGTCAGCTACGGCCCGCCATCGCCGGACCCGAAGTTGCGCGCGCTCAATCCGCTCGGCTTCAAGGTGCTCGAATACCGACGTGAACCGGAGGTTGGCGGCGAGACGCCGGCGACCGGCGGTGGAGCGGGACCATGAGCGTGCGGCAGGTGGGCGGGCAATCTGTAGCAGCGTACGCGCTGGCGTCTGTGCTGATGGTGATGGCCGGCGGTATTCACGACGCCTGCGCGGCAGCGGCGACCGACCCGCGCCTTCGAGAACTCGAGTACGCGGCATCCGTCGTCACGCCCCTGACGGCGTTCGTCGGCTACCACGTTCACTTGGAGTTTGCCCCCGACGAGCACTTCGTGAGCCTCGGCGCTGGGGATACGTCGGCACTCGACGTCGGGGCCGAGGGCAACCATCTCCTGCTCAAGCCGCGTCAGGCTACGGCCGGGACCAACCTGACGATCATCACCAACCGGCGCGTGTACTTCCTGGATTACCGTGCGCTCGCGCGTGCACCGCGCCCGGACGAGGCGGTGTACTCGATCGTCTTCCGCTACGGGGCGGGGAGCGATGCGCCCCCCGCCGCTGACGAGGGTCGCGACCTCTCACGACGGCTGGATCGCCCGCCGGCAGAGGAGAATCGCGACTACTGGTTCTGCGGCAACCCCGCCCTGAAGCCGTCCGCGGCGGCGGATGACGGCCTGCAGCTTCGGCTGACGTTCAAGCCCCAGGCGGAGCTACCGGCGATATTCGTCGCCGAGCCAGACGGCAGCGAGTCACTGGTGAATTTCCACGTCGAGAACGACACGATCGTGATCCATCGGCTCGCCAGCCGATTCGTGCTGCGGCGTGGCGGCGCGGTGGGCTGCGTCGTGGACCGGGCGGATCGCCGGGTGGCGAGGCGGGCGACCGGCGGCACCGTCAACCCGGACATCGACCGGAGCGTCCGGGAGAGCCAGCCGTGACCGGCCGCGCATCAGTCGCGGGGGAGAGAACCACCGCCCTGACCACGGCGGCGCGGCCGCTCGTCGTTCGACTGCAGCGGACACTCGCGATAGTGCTCGTCGTGGCGGTCGGAGCCGCGGTGCTGATCTGGTACTACCTCCATCTCGGTACGGACTCCCGTGCCCAGGCCGCCAGCCAGTCGGCGTCGCTGCGCGCCGCGGTCGCATCGGAGATGCACCTGCCATTGCTCGCGCGCGCGCCGGAGCCCCATCCGGCGCCGCCGCCACAGAGTGCGGAACCGGCCCCAGGGACGGACGAGCAGGCCCAGGCAGTCCAGGGACGGACTGCGCCGCACGCCGCAACGCCGCGCACGACGGCAGCGGAAGCGCACTCGGGCCACGCGTCGGAGTCGGCGACGGCGAGCGCATCGCCGGTCCTCGTGCGCGAGGGATCCCGCGGACTGGGCTCCGGATCCCTGGCCCAGGTGCTCAGGGACGCGCGGCTGGCCTCCGATGCCGCACTGCTCGCGGCGCCGGGCAACGGTGCTGGGCCGGCGCCGGACGGCCCGATGTCGGCGCCGACGGCAAGCGCCGAGGCGACCGTGCTCGGCGGTCGGCGATGGCAGTTGCCTAAGGGCACGTTCCTAGACTGCTCGCTTGAGACCGCCATCGACTCGACGTTCGCCGGGATGACGGCCTGCGTGCTCGCGACGGACGTCTACGGCGCCGACGGCCGCGTGGTTCTGATGGAGCGAGGTACACGCCTGATGGGGGAGACTCGCAGCGACGTCCGGGGCGGCCAGACGCGCGTCGCCGTGATGTGGAGCGAGGCACGGACGCCGTCGGGCGTCGCGTTGCGCATAGACTCCGCGGGGACCGACGCGCTCGGCAGGGCGGGAGTCCCAGGCACCACGGACCGGCATTTCGGGGAACGATTCGGCGCGGCCATCCTGCTGTCGGTCATCGACTCGACCGTCAATGGCCTGGCGACACGCCACGACGGTGCCGGCGTCGTCTACAACGCCCAGGGCGCACACGACGTCGCGACCGAGGCGCTCCGCAGCACCGTGGCCATTCCGCCGACGATCCAGGTTGCGCCGGGAGCGCGCGTGATGGTGATCGTCACTCGCGACGTCGACTTCCGCTCCGTCTACGGGCTCGTGCACCATGACAAGCCCTGAGGCGTCGGCGTGCTCCGGAGCGATCTCCTCGCTCGACCACTTCAGTCGGCCCCTCCGCGTGCTGCTTGATGATCCTTCCGTGACCGAGCTCTGCATTCAGAAGCCCGGGGAGGTATACGTCGAGCGTAGCGGAGGCTGGTTCCGCTCGCCGGCGCCGTGGGTGACATGCGCCTGGGCGCGCCACTTCGCGCGTCTCGTCGCTACCGCCACCGAGCAGCGGGTCAGCCCGGAGTCACCGCTGCTCTCGGCGGCGATGCCCACCGGCGAGCGGGTCCAGGTGGTCCTGCCTCCCGCCACGTGGCGCGATCGCGTGGTGATCGCCATCCGGCGGCCCAGCCGCCACGTCTGGTCATTGGACGAACTCGGCCAGAACGGGATCTTCGACGACTGTCGTGCCGTCGGCGGTGGATCCGGCGTCCCGAATTCGGTTCTGACGAGCACCTTCGCCGCCGGTGACTGGCGCGCCTTTCTGGCGGCGGCCGTGCGCCAGCGCCTCAACATCCTGGTGGCCGGCGCCACCGGCTCCGGCAAGACGACACTGACCAAGGCGTTGATCGACGAGATCCCGACCGAAGAGCGGCTGATCAGCATCGAGGATGCGGCGGAACTGGCATTCCCCCGGCACGGCAATTCCGTGCGGCTCTTCTATTCCAAGGACGATCAGGGGCGCTCGCGGGTCGCCCCGAAGCAGCTCCTCGAGGCATCCCTGCGGCTGCGACCGGATCGAATCCTGCTCGCGGAGCTGCGCGGCGAGGAGGCCTACTACTTCCTTAGGAACGTGAGCTCCGGCCACCCCGGCTCGATCACGAGTATCCACGCGGGCAGCGCGGCACTGGCGTTCGAGCAGCTCGCATTGCTGGTCAAAGAGAGCGCCGCCGGCCGGGAGCTCGCCATCTCCGACATCCACCGGCTGATGCACGCGATCGTCGATGTCGTGGTCTACTGCGTTCGCGAAGGGCCGCTGCGGCGGGTGGGTGAGGTATGGTGGCGAGATGGCGCCGCCCGATCGGACTCCGTGCCGGTCCCGATGGCGGTACCGTCGCGGGCATGCGAGGAGCGGAGGAACGCGCGATGCTGAACATGCGACCCAATTGTGAGTGCTGCGACCGGGATCTCGCGCCGGACGATCCCGAGGCCCGGATCTGCAGCTTCGAGTGCACCTTCTGCCGCGACTGCGCCGAGGATCGGCTATCCGGACGGTGTCCCAATTGCGGCGGCGAGCTGGTGCAGCGGCCGCGGCGGCCCGCACACCTGCTCGCCCGGTATCCCGCCTCGACCGAGCGCGTCCGCAGTCGAAACGCGTGCGCCGAGGCCGGAGCCGCCTGAGGCGCGTCTCGCCGGACCCTAAGGCCGCCCGGTCGCCACCGCGACGGCGCGCACCACCGGACGCTCGCGGATCGGGACGTTGATCACCGCTGCGGCCGCCGCCAGTACCATGTCGATGATCCACGCGTCGTGGTAGCTGCCGCTGCGCGCCATGATCACGCCGCCAAGCCAGGCACCGAAGAACGCCCCTGTCTGGTGGGTGACCAGCGTCATGCCGAGCAGCGTCGACACGTGCCGTGCACCAAAGAGCTTGCCGATCAGCCCGGCGGTGGCCGGCACCGTCGCCAGCCAGGTAAATCCGAGCACGGCGGAGAAGACGTAGACCGTGAGGATCGTCTTCGGCGCCAGCAGGTACGCGGCGACGGCGAGCAAGCGAGCGCAGTACAGCGCGCCGAGCAGCGACTTGAATCGATAGCGACTGCCGAGCCAGCCGAAGGTGAGGCTGCCGGCCACGTTGAGCACGCCGATGATCGCGAGCCCCGTGGCCGCGGCGCCAGCCGGCAGGCCGCACAGTGCGACCTCGTTCGGCAAGTGCGTGACCAGGAACGCGATATGGAAGCCGCACGAGAAGAAGCTCGCGTGCAGGCACCAGTAGCTGCGATCGGCGAATGCCGTGCGGAACATGTCCAGCAGCGGTGGCGGCGGGGTCGCAGCGGCGGCCGCCGCGCCCCGCGCTTCGCCGGTCGCCGGACCCGCTAGCACGGTGGTTGCCGCCGCCAGCGCCGCGAGCGCCCACAGCGCGACCTGCCAGCCCTGCCACGCGATCAGGACCTGGGCGAGCGGCGCAATCGCGAACTGGCCCAGCGACGCGCCGGAGTTGATGAATCCGGACGCGAGCGCATGGTGTTCCGCAGGAACGCGGCGCGCCACCGCGCCGATCAGGATGGCGAAGCTGGCGGCGCCGGCTCCCATGGCCGACACGACGCCGAGCGTCGCGAACAGGCCGAGCGGGCCGGTCACGAGCGGCGTCAGCGCCAGGCCCGCCGCGAGCAACAGGCCCCCGCCGACGATGACCCGACGGGCGCCAACCCGCTCCGCCAGCACGCCGAACGTCGGTTGTGCGAGCCCCCAGAAGAACTGCGCGGCGGCGAGCGCGAGGCTGACCGTGGCGATGCCCAGCCCCGTGGCCGCCAGTGGCCGCAGGAACAGGCCGAGCGACTGGCGCATCCCCGTGGTCACGGCGATCAGGGCGGCGCCGGCGCCGACGACCGCCCACGGGATCGGCGCTCGCGCCCGAGCCGTCGTCACGCGGGCGCTACCGGCTGGCGCTCGCGCGGCGCCTTCAGGATGATCGCGGTCGAGCTCTCCGCCAGGGCCGCGAAGCGCGATACCACCGAGTCGAGGTGCGAAACGTCGATGACGGCGATCTCGAGCACCCAGCTATCCTCGCCCGTGACATTGAACGCGTTGATGACTTCCGGCGTGCGCGCGATCAGGCGCGACACGCGCGCGTAATCGGAGCGGCCGAGGCGCACGATGGCGCGAATGCCGTAGCCAAGGGCCTGCAGGTCGAGGGCTGCATGGTAGCCGCGGATGACCCCGGCGGCCTCCAGCTTGTGGATGCGCTCGCGTATCGCCGGCTGGGACAGGTGCACGCGCCGGCTGATCTCCGCCACCGACAGCCGCGCATCGGCCTGAAGCTCGGCGAGGATCCGGGCGTCATAACTGTCGAGACGCGGTCTCGCCGCCATAATGGTCGTCCCGATGATGATTGACCGTCGAAGTCGCCGCATGTTCGCACTCCAGCCGCCGTTTTGGAATGGCGCCTCGGGCGGCGATTCCCTAAGGTTTGAGCATGTCCCGCCCCGCGTCCACCCACGCCGCCTCGACGTACACGCCGCTGGTGCTGGCATCGCTCGCAGCGACCTGGTTCGTCTGGGGGTCGACCTACCTCGCGATCAAGATTGCGATCGTCGCGATGCCGCCCTTCCTGCTGATGTCGACCCGCTTCCTGCTCGCAGGCGGCGTGCTACTGGCCTACACGCGCTGGCGAGGCCTGCCGTGGCCGTCCGCAGTCGAGTGGCGCAACGCGGCGCTCATCGGCACGCTGATGCTCGGCTGCGGCATGCAGGGGCCGGCGCATGCCGAGTCGTCGATCGGCTCGGGCCTCGTGGTCGCGTTCATCGCCGTGACGCCGCTGCTGATGGTGCTCGCGCAGCTGCCGTTCGGGGCACGGCCGCGACGCGGCGAGCTGCTCGGCGTGCTGGTCGGCCTCGCAGGCGTGATCATGCTGGTGCGCGGTGCGGGCTTCAGCGCATCCCCGTCAGGCCTTGCCTGGATGCTCGTGGGTTGCAGCGGCTGGACCGCGGGGAGCGTGCTGAGCCAGCGCCGCTTCGCGCTCGCGCCGGGCGCCGTGGGCTTCGCGAGCGAGATGCTGTGCGGAGGGCTCGCCCAGCTGGCCGGTGCGCTGCTGGTCGGGGAGCGCTGGCCGCCGCACGTGCCCGGTGCGGCCTGGCTGGCGTGGGCCTACCTCATCGTGTTCGGGTCCCTGATCGCATTCAACGCCTACATGTATCTGCTGGGACGGGCTTCGGCCGCGGTAGCGACCAGCTACACCTACGTCAATCCGATCATCGCGCTGTTGCTGGGAGTTGCGTTCGCCGGCGAGCAGGTGACGCCGTGGGAGTGGCTGTCCTCCGGGGTCGTGCTGGTAGGCGTCGTGCTGCTGCTGGCGAGCCGCCGCTGACGCGCTAGACTGGCGGGCGCGCCGTCCGGGAATCGTCCGCATGGTCGTTGACTGGTACTTCGACTTCGTCTCGCCGTTCGCCTACCTGCAGTGGCAGCGCCTCGGCGAGCTGCCGGCGTCAGTGCGGCTGGTGCCGCGCCCGGTGCTGCTCGCCGGCATACTCGATCACTGGGGTCAGCGCGGACCCGCCGAGATCGCGCCCAAGCGCCTGTTCACGTACCAGCACGTGACGTGGCTGGCGGCACGACGTGGAGTGGCGCTGCGCTTCCCCGCCGGCCACCCGTTCAATCCGCTGCCGCTGCTGCGGCTCGCCCTGGCGCTCGGGCCGAGCACCGAGCTGGTCGGGCGCCTGTTCCGGTTCGTGTGGGTCGACGGGCACCTGCCGCAGGAGCCCGGGCCCTGGAGCGCGCTGCTCGCCGAGCTGGGGGCGGTCGAGACGCACCTCTCGGAGCAGAAGGAGCCGCTACGCCGCGCGACCCAGGAGGCCGTCGCGGCGGGAGTCTTCGGCGTGCCGACCGCGCTCGTCGACCGACGCCTCTTCTGGGGAGACGACGCGACCGAGATGCTGCTCGACTACTGTCGCGCGCCGGACCGCTTCGACAGCGAGTCGATGCGACGCGCAGCGACCATTCCGGTCGCCGCCGCACGCGACCTCTCCGGCCGCTGACCCCCGCAGCCGGATCGCCGCGTGCGCATCATCCGCTCCGCCGATCACCGCCGGATGCCGTGGAAGAACGGCCTCGGCGAGACGGCGGAAGTCGCGATCGCGCCGCCAGAGGCGGCGCTCGAGGCCTTTGACTGGCGCATCAGCATCGCGCGCGTGGCGGCGGCCGGGCCCTTTTCCTCGTTCCCGGGCGTCGACCGGACCTTGACCGTGCTCGCCGGCGCGGGCATCCGCCTGACCGTCGAGGGCGGTCCGACCGTGGAACTGACCACGCGCTCCGCCCCGTTCGCATTTGCCGGCGACGTCGCCGTCGGCGCCGAGCTGCTGCGCGGTCCGATCACCGACCTCAACGTCATGACGCGACGCGAGCGCTACCGGCATCGGGTACGAATGCTCGCGGACGCCGAGACGGTCGGGGTCGAGCCGCCGTGGACGATGGGCGCTCTCTTCTGCGCCGGCGGCCGCATCGCCGTCGACTCCGCGGCCGGGCCGATCGTGCTGGCGTCGGAGGACCTGCTGTTCGCCGGCGATGCGCCGCTGGCGTGGCGCTCGCTCGAGCCGGCCCGGGCACTGTGGATCCTGATCGGGCCGCGTTGAGCCGAGCGGCTAGGTCGTCGCGGCGGCCGGTGCGGCCACCGAGATCCGCGTGCCGCCGCCGTCGACCGGGTCGATCCTGAACGAGGCGCCGAGCAGGCGGGCCCGGTAGGCCATCATCTTGAGGCCGAGACCATCGCCATCGACGGCATCGGCGCTGAGCCCGCCGCCATCGTCGCTCACCGACAGCCGCAATTCCTGCGAATCCCGCTCCAGCCGGATGTGCACGCGCCGGCAGCCGCTGTGGCGGGCCGCGTTCGTCACCGCTTCGTAGGCGATCCGGTACAGGTGGTCGGCAGCCACGTCGGACATCTCGATGTCCTCCGGCAGCGAGCGGGCATCCACCTCGATGCGCAGGCGGCGCCGCGCCTCGCCGGCCAGCCGGGCGAGCGCGACGCTGAGCGAACCGCGCTCAATCCGGACGGGGGACAGGCCGCGCGCGATCTCGCGTGTGACCTCGATCGCGCGATTGATGTGGCCGATGATCTCGGCGACGAGCTCGCCGGCATTCGGCTGGCCGCGCGCGACTGCCCGGTCGAGGCTGCGCGCAAGCAGCGAGACACCGGTCAGCTCCTGGCCGAGTCCCTCGTGCAGGTCGCTGCTGAGCCGCTGGCGCTCGCGGCTCGCGACCTCGATGACCTCGCGCTCCAGGCGGCGCAGCTCCGTGACGTCGAAGGACCGCAGCGTGAACCCGGTCAGCTGTCCGTCGTCGACGACCGGTGCCGTGCGCAGCTCGTAGTGGCGTGCGCCGGCTGCGGGCCCCGGCGACTGCAGCGCGAACGAGACCGCATGCAGGTACTGGGCCGCCTCGTCGAGGGCCGCGTTCAGCGCCGCGCGCGCCTCGGGCGGCACGCCCGCGGCGACGGCGGAGCCGACCGCGGGCGCCGCGCCGTCGCCGAACAGGCTGCGATTGGCGAAGCGCACGCGCCGCTCGACGTCGAGCAGCAGCAGT
Organism: Pseudomonadota bacterium; assembly: GCA_018241545.1. Lineage (GTDB taxonomy): Bacteria > Pseudomonadota > Gammaproteobacteria > Steroidobacterales > Steroidobacteraceae > CAIKZZ01. Next base: position 10,219 of record JAFEDP010000002.1, on the reverse strand, counting down.
GCATCCGGTGCGTTGCTCGAGGCGGCGCGCACCACCGCCTCCTGGCGACGGATCGTACGGGCGTGGCGGCGCGTCGCCCGCAGCAGGTACGCGAGCAGCACGCTGGCCAGTACCGCGAGCACGGCGAGAGCCACGGCGAGCCGCTGGACCAGCGTGCGCTCGGAGAGCTCTGCGCGCTGCGACGCCATCCGCTCCTCGAGGGCGCGGTTGGCGGCCAGCAGCTTCTCGGTGTCGGCGGCGGCCTTGAGTACGGACACGGTGTGGGAACGCTGGGCCAGATCGAGCGCCTCCTGCAGGGCCTCGGCACGCCTCAGGTCGCCGAAGGCAGCCACCGGGCGGCCGAGCGCCGCCAGTGCGCGGGCGCGATCCCGGTACAGGCGCGCCTCGGACAGCGCCACGATGTCCGCGGCGCGCGGCCCGAGCACCTCGTCGAGTCTTGCGAGGGCGGCGGCCGGATGGCCGCGCACGAGCTCGAGCTCCGCCTGGAATCCGAGCATCAGCGTGACGAGATCCCGCCGCCCGGCCGCCTCGAACGCCGCGACGCTGCCGCGGCATTCGCGATCGGCCGCGGCCAGTTCGCGCATGGCGATCAGCACCGGGCACAGCGGCACCGCCACGACCGCGGCGCCGAACGCATCCCCGATGCGCTGCGACGCCTGCCGCGCCCAGCCCAGCGCCGCGCGTGCCTCTTCGTAGCGGTGCTGGTCCGCCAGCACCTGGCCGCGCAAGTACACGGACATGGCCACCTGACCCGTCAGGTTCTGTGCCTGCTGGTAGGCGATGACCTCTCCGATCAGCCGTTCGGCGTCGGCCAGGAGGCCACTGCGCCGGTACACGCCCGCGAGACTGCCGGCCACCGCGACGCGCGTCTCCTCCCAGCCGCCGGATTCGGCCATCCGGTACGCCGCAATGCCATCCGCCGCCGCGGTGTCGAGCTGCAGCTGTTCGCCGCGCAGCTCGGCGCGGGCCGCGAGCGCGCAGCTGCGCTCTGCCGACGGGACCGGATGGTGCTCGAGGAGCGCGTCGATGGCCCGCACCGCCGCGTCGAGATCCGCCTTGGTCTCGGCGTCGATGTACTGGGCGATGAGCAGCCGGGCCCGCACGCGTTCCACGTCCGGCGCCGGCGGCAGCCGTCCGAGCTGAGCCAGGCCGGCAAGCGCGGCGGCGCGCGCCTCGGCGCTGCGACCGGCGTCGGCGCGTGCGCTCGCGACGATGGCGTACAGCTGTGCCTCGGTCAGGGCTGGTTCGGCGGGGTGTTCCGAGCGAAGCCGCTGCTCGATGGCGCCCACGGCGCGCTCGGGATCCGCCTCCACGCGGTGCTCGAGCGCCCGTAGGTCCGGCGACGGCAGCGGCAGGCAGGTTGCCTGCGCGCCGGCCGCGAGCAGCAGCAGCCCCAGGGCGAGGCCGGTACTGCGTCCCTTGCGACCGAGCGAGCGCGTGATCAGGGCCATGATGCCGATCACTATCGGCACCGACCGACCCCGGATCCATGCGCCCGACCCCTAATCGCGGGCTGGGCAACCGGCTGCGAACGTGCGCACCGAGACCTGCGTCACGGACGCAGGTCAACGCCGAACGCCGCTCCGGGTCTTCCCTGGCCGCGGCACCCGTTGGTGCCGCTCAGCCCTCGTGAACCTGGAAATGGCTCGTACAGGCCGCCGCGTGCCAGCGGCAGATCATGTGCCATGCCTCCTCAGCCGTCTCGGCGAACCCGAACAGGTCGCGGTCCTCCGGATCGACGGTGCCTTCCGCCACCAGGAACTCGACGTCGAAGGCCCGTTCCCAGTATTCCCGGCCGACGAGCACGACCGGTACGGCCGGCATTTTGCGCGTCTGGATCAGCGTGAGCGTCTCGAACAGCTCGTCGAGCGTGCCGAAGCCGCCGGGGAAGGCGACCAGCGCGCGGGCCCGGTTCAGGAAGTGCAGCTTGCGGATCGCGAAGTAGTGGAACGAGAAGCACAGTTCCGGCGTCACGTACGGGTTGGGGAACTGCTCGTGCGGGAGCGTGATGTTGAGCCCGACGGTCGGCGCGCCCGTCTCGTCCGCACCGCGATTGGCGGCCTCCATGATTCCCGGGCCGCCCCCGGTCATCACCACCGCCCGGCCTGCACCCGGACCCACCTGCGCGCGGGCGACCAGACGGCCGAACTCACGCGCCACCTCATAATAATGACTCTTCGCCTCCAGCCGCCGCGCGACCCCGGCCCGCCACGCGAGCTGGCGGTCGCCGGGCGCGGCCGCGGCGGCTGCTTCAGCTTCCTCCCGCTGGCGGCGCGCGGCCGCCGGCTCGCGCAGCCGGGTGCTACCGAACACCACGATCGTGTGCGCGATGCGGTGGCGCTCGAGGAGCAGTTCCGCCTTCTGGTAGTCGATCGCGAGGCGCACGCCCCGAACCGCGTCCCACTCCAGGAACTCCGTGTCGCGGTCCGCAGGCCGGTAGCTCGCGCTCGCTAGGATCGCCGCCACGCGCTGTGGAGCGTGCGGGTCGTCGCTCGCCGGCTTCGGGACGGACTCGGGCAGGGGGTGCGCGCGCGGATGGGTCGAGGCGACGCTGGGTCGCTGCGGCGGCGCGCCTGCGTCGCGGTCGGTCGGGTTCATCGTCGCTCCCGCGGGCCGTGGGCGAACCTCATTCTACCGGGCTAACATGGACGCCCGCGCGAAAGTCCCGGGTCGGGTGCGGTTGGGGGTGCGATGAGCGTCGACGATGCCGGGCCGGACACGCTCGACGGGCTGGACCACTACCTCAAGGCCAACATCCCGCTGACTCAGGCCATGGCGGTCCGCGTCGAGCGCGTCGCGCCGGAAGAGGTCGTCTTGGTGGCACCGCTCGCGCCGAACCTCAATCATCGCGGTACCGCCTTCGGCGGGTCGGTCGCCTCGCTCGCGGTGCTGGCCGGCTGGAGCTGGCTCGCGGGCCGGCTCGCCAGCCGTGCGCCGCCACCGCGGCTCGTGATCCAGCAACAAACCATCCGTTACCTCGAGCCGATCGAGGCCGAGTTCCGCGCAAGATGCGGCGCGCCGGCGGACGACACGTGGCGCCGCTTTCTACGCGCGCTCGACACGCGCGGTCGCGGGCGCATTGAGCTCGAGGCCGAGGTGCGCTGCGCCGGCCGCCTGGCTGCGCAGTTCACGGGCCAGTACGTGGCGGTCGGCTCCACGCCGACGCGCGATTGACCGCGTGGGGCGGCGGTCCGGCACCGTGAAGCGTGTACGCTGCAAACGCGCGCGCCGGGCGCGCTGAGGAGGCATCCATGAGCCAGCGCCGGATGACGATCAATCGTGCTACGAAGGCCTGCGGCGCCTCGGCCGCGCTTTGGACGATGCTGATCGGCCTCGCGACGGCGACGCCGGCGGACGCCGGCGCATCGCGTGAGCTGCGCTACTCCGTGCTCGCCAGCCACGGGAAGGCCGGCACCGAGGTTGATCGCTACGATGGCAACCGACTCGACTCCGAATTCGAGTTCAATGACCGCGGCCGCGGACCCCGCATCCACGCCCAGTACCGGTTCGCGAGCGACGGGCTTCCGACCCAGGTCGACGTCTCGGGAGTCAACTACCTCAAGGTCCCCGTCGACGAACACCTGGTGACCGTCGCAGGCAGCCGCCACTGGCACGGTGCGAGCGAACGCGGCGAGTCCGCGGTGCGCGCGTTCTACCTCAGCAACGACGGTCCCGCGGCCGCCGAGCTCGCGGCACTCGTGCGGGCGCTGGCCCGCGATCCCGGCCGGGCGCTGTCGCTGCTCCCCGGGGGTGAGGCCCGTCTCGAGACCGTGGCCGACGCGACGGTGTCGAGCCACGGCAAGACGCTGCACGTACGCGGGTACGCGGTCACCGGGCTCGGCTTCACGCCGGCCGTGGTCTGGCTCGACGACGCCGGCCAGCTCTTCGCGCAGCCCAGCAACTGGTTCGGCATCGTCCGCGAGGGCTGGGAGGACGCCAGCGACACGCTGATCGCGCGGCAGGCGCAGGCGGAGGACCGGCGCTACGCGCGCCTCGCGAGCGAGCTTTCCCGCACGCCGCGACATCCACTCGCCATCGAGCACGTACGCGTGTTCGACGCGGAGCGTGCGGTCGCGCTCGAGGAGCAGACGGTCGTGGTTCGCGGCGCGCGCATCGCGACTGTCGGACCGGCGGAGTCCGTGGCGGTCCCGCTCGACGCCGAGCGCATCGACGGGCGTGGCCGAACGGTGCTGCCTGGACTGTTCGACCTGCACGTCCACCTGTCGGCGCAGGATGGGATCCTCCACATCGCCGGCGGCGTCACAGCAGTGCGCGACCTCGGTAACGATCCGGCGGACCTGACGCGCCTCACCACACAGTGGGACAACGGCACGGCGATCGGCCCGACGGTCTGGAAGGCAGGCCTGATCGACGGCCGCGGCCCGTACCAGGCGCCCGCCGGAGCGTTCGCGGACTCCGCCGCGGAGGTCGAAGCGGCGGTCAACCGCTATGCCGACTCCGGCTACGTGCAGATCAAGGTTTACAGCTCCCTGAAGCCCGAGCTCGTGCCGGTGGTCGTGGCGGCGGCCCACCGTCGCGGACTGCGCGTCAGCGGCCACGTGCCGCAGGGCCTGCGTGCGGCAGACTTCGTAGCCGCGGGCGCTGATGAGCTGCAGCACATCAATTTCGTATTCCTGAACTTCCTCGCGCCGATCGTGCACGACACGCGTACGCCCGAGCGGTTCAGCGCGGTGGCTGAGCATGCCGCCGAGGTCGACCTCGACGGTCGCGAGGTGGCGCAGTTCATTGCGCTGCTGCGGGAGCGGCACGTGGCCGTCGACGTGACGCTGGCCACGTTCGAGAGCATGTTCCTCGGCCGCCCCGGGCAGGTCGCGCCCGGCTATCGCGCGGTGTTCGACCGCCTGCCGGCGCAGGTCCGGCGCGGTGCGTATGACGGCAGCCTTCCCGGCGCCGTCGCCAACGATCGCCGCTACCGGGAGTCGTACGCGGCGCTGCAGCGCATGACCCGCAAACTGTACGAGGCCGGAGTGCCTGTGCTGGTCGGTACCGACGACCTCGCCGGCTTCATGCTCCATCGCGAGCTCGAGCTGCAGGTCGAGGCCGGCATTCCGGCCGCGCAGGTGCTGCAGAGCGCGACGATCGGGGCGGCGCGCCTGCTGCACGCTGACGGCGAGCGCGGATCGCTGCAGGTCGGCAAGCGGGCCGACCTGGTGCTGGTCGAGGGCGACCCGACGCGCGAGATCGGTGACGTGCGCCGTGCGCGACTGGTGCTGAAGGCGGGCGTGGCCTACGATCCGGCGAGGCTGTACGAGGCCATCGGCGTGGCGCCGTCCCGGTGACCGGCTGGTGGGGATAGCCCAAGGAGAGGCGGATGACAGGCCCACGCTCGCGCGCGTGTCGCGTCTGGCTCTGGACGGGCCTGCTGGCGCTGGCGCCGGCAGCGGTCCTCGGCGCTCCCGACCGGCCCGCCGCAGAGCTCGTGGTCGAGCACGCGCGGGTCTGGACGGTCGACGCCCTGCGACCCGAGGTGCAGGCGTTCGCGGTGAGCGGCGGGCGCATCATCGCCGTCGGCTCCGACCGTGAGATCGACCTGTGGCGCGGACCGACGACGCGCTACCTCGATGCCGGCGGCCGGCGTGTCATGCCGGGCTTCAACGACGCGCATGTCCACTTCTCCGATGGCGGCGAAGCGCTGGCCGCGGTGCAGCTCAACGACGCCACCAGCAGCGCCGAGTTCGTGCGCCGCATCGCCGAGTACGCCCGGCGCATCCCTCCCGGCCAGTGGATCCGCCACGGCAACTGGGACGAGACCAAGTGGACCCCGGCGGTGCTCCCGACGCGCGAGCTCATTGACGCCGTGACTCCGGACAACCCCGTCGCGATCGACCGCTACGACGGCCACCTGGTGCTGCTGAACTCGAAGGCGCTGGCGCTCGCCGGCATCACCGCCGCGACGCCCGACCCGCCGGGCGGTGTCATTGTGCGCGACGCGCACGGCGCGCCGACCGGCGCGCTGAAGGATGCCGCCCAGGCGCTGGTCGAGCGCGTGATTCCCGCGCCGACGCCTGCGGAGCGGCGCGCGGCGCTGGAACGGGCGTTCCGCGAAGCGGCTTCACTCGGGGTCACGAGCGTGCAGGACATGGCCAACCCTCCGCTCGACTACGGGGACCTCGCGGCGCTGGCGCAACTCGTCGACGAAGGGCGGACGACGGCCCGCGTGTACCTCGCCCCGCTGATCAGCGGCGTCGACGATCAGGCGAAGCTCGGCGTGCGCCGGGCCTTCGGTGGACCGTGGCTGCGCATCGGCGCGGTGAAGGGATACGCGGATGGGTCGCTGGGCTCGGCGACGGCGTATTTCTTCGAGCCGTTCGTCGACCAGCCGGAGAATCGCGGGCTGCTGTCCGACGCCATGCAGCCGCTGGCGCGGATGCGGGCCTACCTGGCGCGGGCCGACGAGACCGGCCTGCAAGTCTGTATCCACGCGATCGGCGACGCTGCCATTTCCACGGTGCTCGACCTCTACGGCGAGGTCGTCGCGGCGGGCGGCCCGCGGGACCGCCGCTGGCGCATCGAGCACGCGCAACACATGGCAGCCCGGGACTTCGAGCGATTCGCAGCGCTCGGTGTGATCGCATCGGTGCAGCCGTACCACGCGATCGACGATGGCCGCTGGGCGGAGGCGCGGATCGGGCACGACCGCGCGGCGCGCACCTACGCGTTTCGCAGCTTCCGCGATCATGGCGTCCGCCTCGCGTTCGGCACGGATTGGCCGGTGGCCCCGCTCGACCCGATGGCGACGCTCTACGCGGCGACGACTCGCGCGACGCTCGACGGCCGGCACCCGGAGGGCTGGTTCCCGGAGCAGAAGCTGTCGATCCAGGAGGCGATCGAGGCGTATACGCTGGGTTCAGCGTACGCGGAGTTCCAGGAGCACGAGAAGGGGTCGATCACGCCGGGCAAGCTCGCGGACTTCGTGCTACTGAGCGAGGACGCGCTCGCGGTCCCTGCCGCCGACCTCAGGCGGGTGCGGGTGCTGCGGACCTTCGTCGGCGGCGTCGAGGTCTATCGCGACGCGCGCGTGCACTGACCTGCAAGGCCCTACAAATCCGCTGCATCGCCGCGGAAACCCCGTAGAGACGGCGACGGGGGGCGTTGAGAAGAATCTCCGTTCGGCAGTCGATGCGGACCGACGGAGACAGCCATGGAACCCCTGATGCACGAACTGTTCGCCGACCCCGTCGGCCTGATGAGCCTGGCCACGCTCGGCGGCGTGCTGGTCATCGGGGCGGTGATCTTCGTCGTCGTCCGCCGCAAGATGAGCGACGAGGGGCGCTAGCCTCACCCCGCCGTCGCATCGCTCACGCCTTGCGTCCCAGGGCGCCGGGCAGCACGTCCAGGAAGCGATCGACTTCGGCGTGGGTGCCGATCGTCACGCGCGACCAGTGCTCGTAGCGGGCGAACGGACGTCCGACCCGCAGGCCGTGCGCCAGCATCGCGCGGTTGAAGTCCGCGACTGGCATCGACGCATCGAAGAACACGAAATTGCCCTGTGAGCGCGTGTGTGCGCACCCCAACCGATCCAGGGCGGCCTCGACCCGCTGGCGGTCGGCGAGCAGCGCGCGTCGCGTGTCCCAGTAGAAGACGTGATCGTCGAGGCTCGCCATCGCGGCACGTAGGCCGGCGATGTTCGGGTAGGTCATCTGCAGGTCGCGCAGGCGCTGCGCCAGCGCCGGCGCCGCCATGCCGTAGCCGACCCGCATCCCGGCGAGTCCGTGGATCTTGGAGAAGGTGCGCAGCACGATCAGGTGCGGGCACTCCTTGGTCAGCGCGGCGACCGAGCCAACCCCGTCGGCGTCGACGAGATCGATGTACGCCTCGTCGACCAGGACCAGCACCGACGTCGGTACGGAGCGGATGAAGGCCTCGAGCGCGTCGCGGCGCACGGCGGTTGCGGTCGGGTTGTTGGGGTTGCAGACGTACACCAGCCGGGTGCGGTCCGTCACCGCGGCGCGCATCGCCGGGAGGTCGTGCGCGTGCCCGGCGTCGAGCGGTACCCACCGGGTTGCGACGCCGACCGCCTGGGCGAACTGCGGCAGCTGCTCGAAGGTCGGCTGCGCCGCGACCAGCTCTCCGCCGGGGCCAGGCAGCGATGCGAGCAGGGCGGCCATGTTGAGCAGCTCCGCCGAGCCCGAGCCGACCACGATCTGGGTTCGCTCGAGGTGCTGCAGGGCGGCGAGCTTCGTGATCAGCTCCTGCGTGGCGTCGTCGGCGTAGCGCGGCGCCTCGACCGCGCTCGCCAGGATCGCGCGGCGGGCTGCCGGCGACGGCCCGTAAGGGTTCTCGTTGCTGTCGAGGCGGATCTGGCCGCTCGGGTGGCGCGGCGCGGGCGCTTCCGCGGTCACTGCCGGCGCGGCGGACACGCGTGAGGTCGCGAGCGGCGCGAGCAGCGCCGCCGCCCCGAGCAGAGCCGATCGTCGCGACAGCCGCGGCAGGGACTCTGCGGCGCCACCGGTGGGGAGCGTGGACGGCTGGGGCGGCAGCGGGGCGGAACCGGCGGGCATGGGGAACTCCTCGGGCCGTGGGCCGTGGCGGAACGGGAAGCCCCGAACGCTATCACGAGCACGGCCGCGCCGCGGGCTCCGGCGCCGGGCCCGAAGAGGATGGTGCGACGCAATATCCGGCGCGCGGGACACTGCACAAGCTGCCTGCGGCGAAGGCTCGTCGCGCCTGCGTCGACTGGCCGACCCGGGCTCGCTGGCTATCATCGCTGGGCCGGGTCGCGACCGTGCGGTGCCTCCCCGTGCGGGAGACCGTCCGCCGGCGCCCCTGAACCGGCACGGAGTCCACCATGAGCGCTGCCCCGCGTCCGGCCCCGTTCGTGCAGCCACATCCGCGGCTGGACAACCTCTTCCTGGGCGACTGGCTGCTGCGCAGCCTGCTGCAACGGAAGCTGCCCCGCGAAACCTATGAGCGGATCGAAGGTGAGCTCGTGGAACTCGGGGCGCTGGCGGCGGGGCCGCTCGCGTCCCGGCAGCTCGCGGATCTCCACCACGAGCCCGTGCTGACCCAGTGGGACGCGTGGGGCAACCGCGTCGACACGATCGAGCTCACGCCGCTGTGGCGCGAGGCCGAGCGGCTGGCGGCGCGGTTCGGCCTGACGGCGGTGCCCTACGAGAGGACGGAAGGCGCGTGGTCGCGCTTGCGCCAGTTCGCGCTGGTCTACCTGTTCCACCCGGTCACGGATGTCTACACCTGTCCGCTGGCGATGACCGACGGTGCCGCGCGCACGCTGCTCGACTCCGGCAATCGTCACCTGATCGACCGCGCCGTGCCGCACCTGACCCATCGCGACCCGGCGCAGTTCTGGACCAGCGGCCAGTGGATGACCGAGTCCGTGGGCGGCTCGGACGTCGGCCGCTCAGAGACGGTAGCGGAGCGCGACGCCGATGGAACCTGGCGCCTGTACGGCCGGAAGTGGTTCACCTCGGCGGCGACCTCGCAGGTGGCCCTGACCCTGGCGCGCCCGTCCGGAAACGGGCCCGGCGGCAACGGCCTCGCGATGTTCTACGTCGAATGCCGCGATGCAGACGGACGGCTCAACGGCATCCGCGTCGACCGGCTCAAGGACAAGCTGGGTACGCGCAAGGTCCCGACCGCCGAGCTGACGCTCGACGGTGCACGCGCCGAGCTGGTGATGGGCGCAAGCGGGGGCACGCGCGCGATCGAGCCGATGCTGAAGATCACCCGGACGTGGAACAGCATCGCCGCCGCCTCGTTCATGCGCCACGGTCACCGGCTGGCGGCCGACTATGCGTCGCGACGCGTCGCCTTCGGGTCGACGTTGGCCACCCTGCCGCTGCATGCCGACACGCTCGCCGACCTCGACGCCGAGTGCGCAGGCGCGACGATGCTGGCGTTCCTGCAGGCGGAGCTGCTCGGCCACGAGGAGGCGGGACTGCTGGACGAGGACGGCGCGGCGTTGCTGCGCGTGCTGACGCCGCTCGTGAAGCTGACCACCGGCAAGCAGGCCGTGGCGGCGGTCGCCGAGGCAGTCGAGGCATTCGGCGGCGCCGGCTACGTCGAGGACACGGGCCTGCCGGTCCTGCTGCGCGACACGCTGGTGCTGCCGATCTGGGAAGGAACGACCAACGTGCTGTCGCTCGATTTGCTGCTGCGCGCGGACGTCTCACGCGGCCTTGCGGCATTGGAGCGGCGCGTCGCGGCGGCGACCGCGGCCGCGCCGCCAGGCACCGCCCTC
>JAFEDP010000029.1 GCA_018241545.1 Pseudomonadota bacterium | reverse complement strand
GGCGTGCGCCAGGGGCTGCGGGCGCTGCAGGCGCTGCAGGGGCTGCGGGGGCCGCGGGGGCCGCGCCGAAGGCTGGCGCCGCGCCGGAGGCGAAGCCGGCCGCGGTCACGATCGAGGGGCCGGAGACCGCCAAGGTCGGCGACGAGGTCAACGTCGCCGTCCGGCTGAGCACCGATCAGCCCGTCGCGCGCCTGCGCACCCAGGTGCGCTTCGACGCGGCCACGCTGCAGCTCGTGGCCGCCAATCCGGGGGACGTGGCGCCGGCCGGGGAGGCGCCCAAGGTCGACGTCAAGCCCGGTGGCGTGCAGCTCGAGCTGGCCGCGCAGGGTGATGCGCCGGTGCAGGGCGGCACGGTCCTCAACCTGCGCTTCAAGGTCGTGGGCGGCCGACCGTCCACTCAGCTGTCGACCCAGCTGTCGCTGGTCGGCGAGGATGGCGTCGCGCTCGCCGCCAGCGCCCCGACGCCGCTGACGATCGCCATCGCGCAATAGGTCGGAAGCCATGCGGCGGCTCGCGGCACAGCGGCAGGGCGGATTCACGCTGATCGAGCTCGTGATCACGGTCGCGATCGTCGCGCTGCTCGCGACCGCCGTGATCCCGTCGGCCCAGCTCAGCTACCAGCGCGAGCGCGAGGTCGAGCTGCGTTCGGCGCTGCGCACGATCCGCACCGCCATCGACGCCTACAAGGCGGCTGCCGACCAGGGCCGCATCAAGAAGGATGCCGACAAGTCCGGCTACCCGCCGAACCTCGACGTGCTGGTCGAGGGCGTGGAGGACCAGAAGAGTCCCAAGGAAGGCGTGAAGATCTACTTCCTGAGGCACCTGCCACGCGATCCGTTCTACCCGGACGCGACGGCGCCGGCGTCGTCGTCGTGGGGGCTCAGGTCCTACGACAGCCCGCCGGACGACCCGCAGCCGGGCGACGACGTGTTCGACGTCCACTCGCTGTCCACCCGCGTCGGCCTCAATGGCGTGCCCTACCATGACTGGTGAGCGCACGCGCGGCTTCACGCTGCTCGAGCTGCTGGTCGTGATGGCCATCATCGCTACGCTGCTGACGATCGCCGTGCCGCGCTACTTCCGCTCGCTCGAGCGATCGCGCGAGGCCGTGCTGCGCCAGGATCTGCACTCGCTGCGCGAGTCGATCGACCGGTACTACGGCGACACCGGCCAGTTTCCGGAGACGCTCGCGCTGCTGGTCGAGAAGCGCTACCTGCGCAGCGTTCCGGTGGACCCGATCGCCAAGTCCGCGGACAAGTGGGTCGCGGTCAACTCCGAGGACCCCGACAATCCCGGGATCGCCGACGTCCGCAGCGGCGCCGAAGGCGTCGGGGAGAACGGCGTTCCCTATGCCGCGTGGTAGCGGCCGCGGCCCGCGCCGGCAGCGCGGGTTCACCTACCTCGGTCTTCTGGCGCTGGTCGTGCTGATCGGGGTGCTGCTGGCCGCCGCGGGCCAGGTCGCGAGCACCAATGCGCAGCGGGAGCGCGAGCAGGAGCTGCTGTACGTCGGCCACGAGTATCGCGCGGCGATCGGCCGGTACCTCAAGGCCAACGGCCGCTACCCGACCGAACTCAAGGACCTCCTGTCGCCGGGGACCGGGCCGCTACCGGTGCGTTACATCCGCCACCTGTACCGCGACCCGATGACGAACGCCGTCGACTGGCGACTGGTACCGGCGGATGGTGGCGGCTTCATCGGCGTCGCCAGCAGTTCGACGCGCACGCCCCTCAAGCAGGCGGGATTCGATCCCGTCGATGCCGGCTTCGAGAAGGCGCAAGCCTACGGCGACTGGGAATTCACCTTCCTCCCCACCGCGCACCGTCCGGTCGCCCCAGGCGCTGCGCCGGGCGTGACCGGCGTCACGAATCCCTGAGTCTCGCTCCGTGCGGGCACGCGGCCGATGTGTCGGCCAGCGCTTCGCGACCGTTCGCGCGCCGACGCGGGCGTCGTATGGGGTGAACCCCTACCGCGCGGGCTAACTCGAAATCCTCCCTCCGCGGAGCAGTCGACCGAATCGAGTCTCGTCTGCGAATGGCGCACCGTTGGCAGCGTGCCAGGGGATCGCACGGACGGAGTGTCCGTGTTGGGTGGACAAATGAACCAGGAGCTCGCCATGAGGTTCCGCGCCACGTTGGGCTATCTCGCCGCGGTCACGCTGATGCTGCCAGCGCTGCCGGCGGCCGCGCAGTCGTTTCGCGTGCAGTGCCCGCAGACCACAGCGCTGCATCCGACGCCGCAGACGTTCGACGCCAACGGCATGCCTGTGCCGGATCCGACCAACCCCGGGTTCATCAAGTGCCAGCACATCGCCGGCGGCGACGGCTACGCGACGATGGCTGATGGCCAGCAGATCTACCTGTTCGGCTTCGGCGGGCTGTCGGGCCTCGCGTCGCTGCAGAACCAGGGCGGCGTGAACAACCTGATCAACGATCCCTTCGTCGGCACGCAGCTGGCGGCGGAGTTCAACAAGCCGTACGCGGGTCCGATCGTCGCGAGCGGCACCTCGACGGCGAGCCCGACCGGCGGCAGCGCCGACGCGGCGATCACCGAGCCGGCCATGATGATGAACATGGGCGTGATGTCGGCGAACGCGCCGGCACCGCTGATCGCGGTCGATGAGGACGACGAGCTGTTCCTGACGCTCTCGAACGTCGGCATGATCATGCGGCCGGACCTCTTCGAGCAGCACACGGTCCACTGGCACGGCTACCCGAACGCCTCGTCGTTCTTCGACGGCGTGCCGGATGCCTCGGTCGCGATCAACATCGCCGGCAGCTTCACGTACTACTACACGGCGCCGGACGCCGGCACCTACTTCTGGCACTGCCACATCACGCCGCCCGAGCACCTGCAGATGGGCATGGTCGGGCAGCTGTTCGTGCGGCCGCGCCAGAACCGCGTGCCGGCCGGCAGCCTGCTGAGCGCGGCGCTGCTGAACACCTACAAGGCCGTCGGTTCGTCGAGCGCCTACTCGCTCGAGGGCTCGATCGGCGCGCCGGCGCTCGTGGCGGGCCAGACCTACGATCCGTGCACGGTCGACCCGCTGTGCTCGACGCCGATCCCCTCGGCCGCCACGACCAACGCCACGTCCGCGACCGCGGCCGCCGGCGTCAAGTACGCCTACGACGACGGCGATGGCTCGACGCGCTACGACGTCGAGTACCCCATCCAGATGATGGGCTTCGACCCGAACTTCCACTTCATCGGCATGACGTTCAATCCCGAGCCGTTCGCCGACATGAAGGACAAGTACTTCCTGCTCAACGGCCGCGGCTACCCGGACACCATCAACCCGGCGACCATCACCACCGCGGGTTCGGACGGGGTCTCGCGTCCGTCGCAGCCGATCCCGGCGCTGATCCAGATCCCGACGCACGGCCGGGCGCTGCTGCGTCTCTCGGACCTGAGCGTCACCGAGTACTCGACGCTCGCGACCGTCGGCATCCCGATGACCGTGATCGCCATCCACGCCCGGATGCTGCGCGACCTCGCCGGCAACAACATGGCCTACCAGACCAACTCGATCACGATGGGTGGCGGCGAGTCGATGGACGTGATCCTCGACACCTGCACGACCCGCATCCGCGACACCGGCGACAACTGCGTCGACGGGAATGGCAACCCCGCCGCCTACATCCCGTCCGGTACCTACTTCCTCTACACGACCAACCTCGATCACCTGTCCAATGACGCCGAGAACTTCGGCGGCATGATGACCGAGATCGTGGTGCAGTAAGGAGAGCGACCGTGAAGCACTCGACCCAGATCCGCACGGCCGCGCTCGCCGCCCTGCTCCTGACCGGCCTCGGCGTGGCGGCCACCGCCCAGGCGGCCGTCCCCGGCATCACCGGCGTGATCGGTAGCGCGACCGTGAACAACGTGTCGGTACCGACCGCCAGCTTCCAGCTGGTCGCCTCCGAGGGCTACTCGACGCAGCCCGACGGCGGCTCCATCTATTCGTGGGGATACGGCTGCACGCCGGCCTCGTCGACGTCGACGAGCGCCTCATTCGGAGGGTTCGTCCCGAGCGCGATGGTGGCCAAGGAGAGCTGCGGCCCGATGCAGATCCCCGGCCCGACGCTGGTCGTGACCGAGGGGCAGCAGGTGAGCGTCACGCTCACCAACAACCTGCCGGTCGCCGCGGGCACGACCTCGCTCCTGTTCCCGGGCTTCAGCGTCACGACCTCGGGCGGCACCGCAGGCGTGCTCACCCAGGAGGCCGCCAACGGCGGCGGTACCGTGACCTACACGTTCACCGCGACCAAGCCGGGCACCTACGCCTACTACAGCGGCACGCAGGGCGACCTGCAGATCGAAATGGGCCTGTACGGCGCGGTCGTGGTCCTGCCCGCCTCGGTGCAGGGCAACTGCAAGGCGCTCGGGACCAGCGACTTCCGCCTCGCGGCGAACGCCTTCGACCACTCGCAGACCTGCTACGACCGCGAGTACCTGTTCCAGCTCGCCGAGATGCAGTCGTCGATCCACGACGAGGCCCTGGCCCAGGTGAACGCCTGCAAGGCGTCTGGCGCTTCGAGCTGCGCGCCGATCGCGGTGCACTCCGAGCCCTATCACCCGAACTACTTCCTCGTGAACGGCCGCTCGATGCCGGATGACATGGACTCGCCGTTCGCGCCCATGTATCCGAACCAGCCCTACAACGGCAACCCGCACATGCACCCGAACGAGTACGTGCTGGTGCGCGTGATCGGCCAGGGCCGCATCCAGCACCCGCTGCACACCCACGCCAACCACGTGCGCGTGCTTGCCCGCGACGGGAACCTCCTGCTCGCGCCGACGCTGGTCGGGTCCGAGACCGAGTACCGGCTCGCCGGCCCGCTGATGTTCACCTTCCCGACCGTGTCCGGGCAGTCCGTCGACTCGCTCTTCACCTGGACTGGCAAGGGCCTCAACTGGGACGTGTACGGCCACGTGCAGGGCGGCGCCAACGACGCCACCTGCAGCCCCGACGCGCTCGGCTTCAACACGGTGGCCGGCGGCGCCACCCCGGGCGCGGCCAACTACGGCGAGTACTGCCCCGACCACTACAAGCCGATCCCGGTCACGCCACCCGATCCGCAGATCGTGGCGAACGGCCTCTGGTATGGCGGCACGCCGTACCTCGGACTGTCGGAGTCGGCCGCCAACGGCTTCCCGTCGACGCCGCTGCCGCCCGGCACGGCGAAGCAGAACCAGGGTGCCGGCTACGCGTTCATGTGGCACTCGCACGACGAGCGCGAGATCACGACGAACGACGTGTTCCCGGGCGGAATGATGATGATGCTGATCATCGACCCGCCGGCGGTTGCGATCGACGAAGCCCAGTAGGCAAACGAGCATGGCAAGGGAGACTGGAATGCGTACCTCTATCAACAGGCTGATGCTGGGTTTTGCATCGCTTGCTGCGACCATGCTCGGTGCGGCCGGCGTCGCCTCCGCCGCGACCACCGTCAACCTGACGGCGCAGCGCGCGACCGCGACGATGCCCGACGGTGCGATCGTCCCGATGTGGGGCTACTGCCTCGGCAGCGTGACCTCGACGTCGACGCCGGTGGCCGGGACCGCGAGTGGTGGCGGCACCTGCGCCACGGCGCCCGCCGTCGGCACCTGGGCACCCGGGCCCACGATCACCGTGCCGCTCGGCGACAGCCTCACGATCACCCTGACCAACAACCTGCCGGTCGATACCTCGATCACGATCCTCGGGCAGATCGGCGGCAACCTCGGCGCACCGGCGCGCGATGCACTGCCGGTCAGCCACGCGCCGGTCACCGGCACGACCTGGCCCGTGACCGGCGGAACCGCGACCTTCACGCCGCCGGCGCAGCTGGCGCGCGCGAACTCGTTCGTGCCGGTGGCGGCCGCCGGCTCGACGGCGACCTACACCTGGTCGAACCTCAAGCCCGGCACCTACCTCTACGAGACGGCCACCCGGCCCTCGCTGCAGGCGCCGATGGGCCTGTACGGCGTGCTGATCGTGACCGGCGCGCCGACGACGGACGCCACTGCGACCACGCCGGCCACCCACCTCACCGCCGCCGGCACCGCCTTCCCGAACGGCGCCGTCAATGGCGTCGCCGTGCAGGCGGTCCAGTACGACGCCGACGTGCCGTTCCTGATCAGCGAGATCGACGCCAAGCAGAACGCCCAGGTCGATGCGGCGGCGCTGGCCAATACCTCGGTCACGCTCAAGTGGAATGATCCGGCCTGCGCCACCGCCGGTCCGGCCCCCAACTACGGCAACGTCTGCTACCCGGCGGCGGTCAACTACGCGCCGACCTACCTGCTGCTGAACGGCCAGCCGTTCGACCGCAACAACCCCGGTGCCAACGCCGTCCAGCCCGCCACCGGCAACATGGCGCTGACCGGCAACGTGATGCTGCGCGTCGTCAACGCCGGCCTTCGTACCCACGTCCCGTCGCTCGTCGGCCTGACGCTGGCGCAGATTGCCGAGGACGGCAACCGCGCGCCCGGCGTGCCGCAGCTCGTCAGCGAGCTGCTGATGACCGCCGGCAAGACCCGCGACGTGCTGGTCCAGCCCGCCAACAACGGCGTGGCTGCGAGCTCGACACCGCCGACGGCGTACACCGAGGCGGCCTACGGCTTCTATGACCGCGCCCTCGGGCTCTCGACCAATGGCCGTCCCAACGGCGGTGCGCAGGGCTACCTGGCGCTCGTCAGCGCGGCGACCCTCGGCAACCTCAGCGCCACCGGCGGCAGCACCCTCAACACCTGGCTGACCAGCACCGCGGGCAAGGCGGCCATCGTCACGCCGACGGCGGTCGCGGACACGTTCAGCGTGCCGGGCTACGCGACGACCTACACCGGCAACGTGCTGGTCAACGACATCGGCGTCTATTCCGCCGCCGCACCGGCCGCGACCTCCGCGGGCGGCAGCGTGTCGATGGCCGCTGACGGCACCTTCGTGTACACCGCGCCGACAGGCGGCTTCCCGCAGGCCGGCGACACCTTCACGTACTGCGGCAACGGTGCCGCGCCGGCGACGCCCGGCCTCTGCACGACCGTCACGCTCAACAACGGCGGCGGCTCGGCCACCGTCACCGCGAAGGCCGACACGTACACCAGCGCCGTTGCGACGCTGTTCCGCGCCTGGGGCGGCAATGGCGTGCTCGCCAACGACGTCGACAGCAACGGCCTGCCGCTCACGGCCTCGAATGCTGCGGTCACGTCCGGATCCTGCCAGGTGACGCTGAACCCCGACGGCTCGTTCACTGCCTCGAACCCGACCGCGCCCTTCGGCTCCGTCGCACCGGGCGCCAGCACCTGTACGTTCACCTACACGGCCACCGACTCGCAGGGCGCGAGTGCGACGGCGAGCGCCACGGTCAACTTCCTGGCGGGCAGCAACCTCAATGTGACGGTGCGCGACGCACTGGGCTTCAACCAGCTGGCCGGGGCGCCGACCAACACGACCGACCCGACGCTGAGCGACTACAGCTGGATCATCGAGGAAGACCCGACCTTCCATCATGACCCGATGGGCAACACGCCGGCGCCGGACCCGGCCACGGGCAACCCGGCGCTGACGATCAGCAACAGCTTCCACGTCAGCCACACGCCGATCGTGGCGGCCGGCTGCACCGGCTCCCTGTCCTGTGGCGATGCGCAGACGATCAACGGCGGTGGCGCGCTGCCGGCGGCGCCGCGCTCCTCGCCGTGGGACGTCGCGCTCGATCCGACCAAGCACTACTTCATCTCGATCCTGCCGGGTGACGCCTCGAACGCCTTCGTCGCTGGCTACGGCGGCGACCCGACGGCCGGCAACTGCACCTTCAGCAACACCGACGGCACGGGCAAGTGCGGCCACACGATCGGCGGCGCGATGATCGGCCCGGCGCAGGCCGCGGTGACGGTCCTCGTCGACCCGAACCCGCTCAAGCCCGCGCAGCTGTCGATCATCGCCTTCGAGGACAACAACCCGATCAACGGCGACATCGACGACGGCGAGACCGGCCTCGGCGGCTTCAACGTCGTGATCTTCGACGCGGCGGGCCGCAGCGGCGACCCGGCGGGCCAGATCACCTACGACGCCTTCAACATGCCGCTGACGAACTGGCTGCTCGGCAAGCCGGGCTGCCCGAACGAGGAGAATCCGACCGTGCAGGGCGACGCCGGCCTCACGGCGTCCGGCCAGAATGGCCTGACGGGCGTGATCTACACCTGCCCCGACGGCCACCGCAACATCGCCAGCATCACGATCGCCGGCAACGGTCGCTTCGCGACCGTCACGACGAAGACGCCGCACGGCTTCACGGCGGGCCTCTCGGTCGACATGAGCGGCGTGCCGAGCGCGCTGTTCAACGCCAGCTTCGTGGTCGCGGCCCCGGTGACCGCGACCTCGTTCCGCGTCGCCGTGCCGGCGGGCTACAACGGCCCGAGCACGGTTCCACTCGCCAATGGCGCGAGCGTGCGCGATCCGGCGCGGTACTCGCTGGCCGGCCATGCGCTCGTCAAGAACATCATGCCGGGCCGCTTCGACGTGCTGATGCACCCGAGCGCGGCGCGCGAGGGTGACGGCGAGACCTGGTATCAGGTGTCGACGCTCGAGGGCACGCCCGCCAACGACGCCTTCGCCAAGGCCGGTGAGCCCGCCTACTTCCAGGAGTTCGGGCCCCCGGGCTACCACGCCTTCGTCGGCTGGATGAACCCGGATCGCATCGCGACGATGCAGCAGCTGATGGGCCAGGGCAACATCATCACCGGCCGCGTCACCAACCTGCACATGTCGCGGCCGTCGCAGATCTACAACTACGACGCGGCGACCAACGATCCGCTCAAGAACTCGATCTGCTACGTCGCCCTCAACACGGGCAGCGGCAACGGTGCGGCGGCCGCATTCGCCAAGTGCGACAGCCAGGGCAATTTCACGCTGAAGAACGTGCCCTACGGCAACCACCAGGTGGTCGTGTGGGACCAGTGGCTCGACCAGATCATCGCCTACTTCAACGTCTACGTGCCGCAGCCGGCGCCGGGCGCGCCGGCGACCGGGATCACCGTGCCGATGGGCGACCTGCCGGTGTTCAGCTGGTTCACGATGGTGCAGGAGAACGCGTTCGTCTATAACGACGCCAACTGCCCGACCGCGGCCATCTCCGGCGCCACCGACCAAGCCAGCCTGCAGACCGCGCTCGCGGGCTGCGCCACGACGCCGCTCGCGCAGATCCCGATCACGATCCGGTTCCGCGACGGCAGCATCTCGAACATCCTGCAGACGGACTCGAACGGCAATGCGACCTTCGCGGAGCTGTTCCCGCTCTTCAACTGGTACGTCGCCGAGGTCGACCAGACCCGCTATGCGCCGCTGACCGCGCACGTCGTCGTCGACGGTGGCGGCCAGCCGGACTGCACGACGCCGCCGGCGGTGAACCCCTCCGGGTCCTTCACCTCCTCGCTCATGTCCGGCTGCCAGAGCGTGGGTGGCCTGAACCCGGGCGTGATCACCTCGACCTACCCGACCGGCGAGTCGACCGAGCACACCTACACGGCGGGCGAGTTGTTCTTTGGCCTGCAGGGCTTCATCTCGCAGACCGAGAAGATCGACTGGGGCAAGACGGTGGTGCCGGCCGACCAGACCGGCGGCATCTCGGGCACCGTCGTATACGCCTCGACCCGCGGCTTCGACGATCCCTCGCTCGAGATCCAGTTCCTGTGGGAGCCGCTGGTGCCGCGCGTACCGGTGAACCTCTACCAGAAGCTGACGGCGCCGG
Organism: Pseudomonadota bacterium; assembly: GCA_018241545.1. GTDB lineage: Bacteria > Pseudomonadota > Gammaproteobacteria > Steroidobacterales > Steroidobacteraceae > CAIKZZ01. The sequence continues at coordinate 6,110 of JAFEDP010000029.1, read as the reverse complement.
ATGGCACCACCTCGCTTCGGCTCGTCGCCCAGACCTACACGACCAGCTGGGATGACGTGGCGGCCGGCACCTACCCGACCACCGACCCGCGCAACCCGCTGCTGCTCGGCAAGCCGAGCTGCCCGGGCCAGGTCGCGAGCGACCCGTACGTGGCGCAGGTGCTCGGCAGCGACCTGACGCGCTGCTACGACGGCTTCCACAACTGGAACCAGGTGCAGCCGCTCACCTACGACGGCTACTACCAGTTCACGAGCATCTACCCGAGCGGGATCAACGCCGACGGCACGCCGGTCAATGGCAAGGAGACGCCGGTCGCCGTGCCGCAGGGCCAGTTCGTCGTCGAGATCGTCCCGCCCGCGGGCTACGAGATCGTCAAGGAGGAGGACAAGAACATCCTCATCGGCGACGCCTGGGTGGCGCCGCCGGCGCAGCAGTTCGCCGCGCTCTCCAACATCTTCATTCTGCCCGACCAGGCAACCGTCGCCTCGGCCTACAACCTCAATATCACCAGTGGTGCGACGCAGGTCGACAGCCGCCTCGGCTTCACGCTCAACGAGGGCACGGCGCAGCTGCCGGTGTGCGCCGGCGCGCCGCACCGCGTGCCGGACTACCTGTCGCTGTTCCCGACTTCGGGCCAGGTGGCGCCGTTCGCCGGCGCCGACCGGCCGCTGTGCGACCGCAAGCTCGTGAACCTCAACAACGGCCAGAACGGCACGGCGAACTTCTTCGTGTTCTCGAACACGCCGCGCGCCGCGAAGTTCACCGGCATCATCCTCGATGACGCCTCGGCCGAGTTCAACGTCGCCGCGCCCGACTTCGGTGAGAAGTTCGGCGTGCCGTACGTGGCGGTGTCGATCCGCGACGCCTATGGCATCGAGATCGAGCGCGTCTACGCCGACCAGTGGGGCGGCTACAACGGCATGACGCCCTCGTCCTGGCAGGTGAACGTGCCGAACCCGGCCGGCTACTCGCCGAACATGCTGATCACCTGCATGAACGACCCGGGCCCGATCCAGACGGCCAACGGCCCCGCGATCGACCCGATGTACATGCCGACCTACAGCAACTTCTGCTACACGAACCCGTTCATGCCGGGCCTGACGACGTACCTCGACACCCCGGTGCTGCCGGTCGGCGCCTTCGCGTCGAACTACGTGTCGGGCTACAACCCGGTCGACTGCTCGTACCCGGATGCGACCCCGGCGGTCAGCACCGTGTACGGCGACGTGCACGGCCCGTGGCTCAAGCCGAGCGGCTCGCGCACGCTGACGATCAACGCGCTCGGCGACGTCAACGTGCCGAACCCCGCGTACCTCGGCCCGACGACCAACTCGACGAGCGGCATCAACCAGGCGCCGTACAACCAGAAGACGATCCTGCGCCACTACCGCTTCGGGGCCACGGCGGGTACCGCCACGCTGACGGCCGCCAACGGCACCGTCTACCCGCTGACGATCGGCAGCTGGGGCGACATGCAGATCAGCGCGACCGTGCCGACGACCGTGCCGAACGGCACCTACGAGCTCGGCATCACCTCGGCGAACGGCCAGCAGTCGGTCGACACGGTCAGCGTGACGATCGAGGCCAAGCAGCCGGTCGTGCTGACGGCGTCCTCGAACAGCGTCACCACCGGCGGCGCCTCGACCGTCGTGCAGGACGCGATCGACGCCGCCACGCCCGGTGACCTCATCATCCTCGACGCCGGCGTCTACAACGAGCTCGTGGTGATGTACAAGCCGGTGCGCCTGCAGGGCGCCGGTGCGGCCTCGGTGGTCATCAACGCCGCCAAGTACCCGACCGACAAGCTCGAGCGCTGGCGGCCGGAGATCAACAGCCTGTTCTCGATCGACGTGACCTCGGGCAACCAGGTCGGCACGTCGCAGGTCGACCCGTTGCCGGGCCAGGAGGTCACGGGTGGCATCGTGTTCCTCGAGCCGTCGGTGCTCGCGACCGAGGAGGGCGCCGGCGTCACCGTGCTCGCCAAGGACCTGCCCGCGAACGAGTGCAAGCCGGCGAGCAACGGCAGCACGCGCAGCACCTACGTCGACCGCCTGGGCCATCGTCACGACATCACGGAGAGCAACTTCCGCTGCGCCAGGTCGCGCATCGACGGCATCACCGTGACCGGTGGCGACGCCGGCGGCGGCATCTACGTGAACGGCTGGGCGCATGGCCTCGAGGTCGCCAACAATCGCGTGTACGGCAACGCCGGCGCGTTCGGCGGCGGCATCCGCGTCGGTATCCCGCACCTCGAGACGCAGGACCCGGTGCAGATCGCGCAGGGCTTCGACAACAACGTCAGCATCCACCACAACGCCATCACCCAGAACGGTCTCGTGGAGGCCGCGGGCGCAGTGGGCGCGACGGCGGGCGCCTCGGGCGCCGGCGCGGGCCTGGCGCTGTGCACCGGCACCAACAACTACAAGGCCAACTACAACTTCATCTGCGGCAACTACAGCTCGGGTGACGGCGGCGGTCTGGCGCACTACGGCTGGTCGAGCGACGGGTCGATCGCGCACAACACGATCATCTTCAACCAGTCGTTCTTCCAGCAGTCGACCACCAACGGCGGCGGCCTCGCGGTCGAGGGCGACCAGCCCGCGGCCGGCGGCGTGTCGCTCGGCGTCGGCTCGGTCACCATCGACTCGAACCTGATCCAGGGCAACTTCGCCCAGGGCGGTCACGGCGGTGGCGTGGCGTTCGTTGCGGTGAACGGCAGCGACACGGTCTGCGGCAGCAAGGGCTGCAGCTACGACAGTAAGGCGACGCTGACCAACAACCTGATCGTCGACAACGTCGCGGGCTGGTCGGCGGGCGGCGTGTACCTGCTCGACTCGTTCAACGTGAACATCGTCAACAACACGGTTGCGATGAACGACTCGGTCGGCATCGCCGGCGCGCTGTTCAACGGCGGCAACAACGGTCGGCCGAACCCGGCGGGCATCGCGGCGGACGCGACTTCGCCGGCGTTCAAGACGCTCGATCCGGCGGTGCCGGGCTACTCGTTCCCGCACGAGCTGGCCAACAACATCGTCTGGAAGAACCGCTCGTTCTACGCCAACCTGTCCGGCACGCTCAACGCCCCCAACAACGTCGGGCTGCAGGGCACGGCGGGCCCGTGGTACCCGAACACGCAGCTGTGCTCGTCCAACGACGTGTCCAACGTCGGCACGAGCTGCGTCACGCTCTCGACCAGTCTCTCGAGCGGGATGACGGCGCTGCAGACGCTCGCGACCGGTGCCTGCGATCCGGCCCACGAGACCTACTGGGATCTCGGCTTGGTCGGCGATGCCAATGCGACGCCGGGTGGCAACCACCTGAGCCCGGTGTACTCGGTGCTGACCGCGACCGCGGGCTACGCGGCGTCCAACACGTCGAACGACCCGGCGCTGCAGAAGCCGTACTGCAACGGCTCGCAGACGATCAGCGCCTCGTCCGACGAGCAGGGTAACTTCGTCGACTTCCGCTACGGGCCGCTGTCGCTGACCGCGCCGATCGACTACACGGCGCAGAGCGGCACCGCGCAGGGCCAGGCCTTCGGTGACTACCACATCACCACCGGCAGCTCGGCAATCGATGCGGCGGAGTCCTCGAGCGGCAATCCGAACGTCGTGCCGAACCACGACTACTTCGGCACCCCCCGGCCGCAGGGCTGCGCCTACGACATCGGTGCCAACGAGTACGTGGAGGCGCCGTGCCCGCCGCAGGGCACCGTCAGCGCCACCTCGCTGACGTTCGGCTCGCTGGTCGCCTACCCGGGCGCCAACGCGGTGACGAACGCCTCGCAGACGCTGCGCGTGTCGAACGCCGGACCCAGTGCACTGAACCTCACCGGGCTCACGTTCTCGAACGCGGCGTTCAGCCGGCCCACGGGCAACGCCGGCGGCTCGTGCGGATCGACGCTGGCGGCGGGCCTGAACTGCACGATCATCGTTGCCTTCACGCCGACGGCGGCGCAGATCGGACCGGTGACGGGCACGCTCACGATCGCCTCGAACAGCAGCCCGGCGCTGTCGACGGTGAACCTGAGCGGGGTCGAGGTGCCGGAGCTCACGCTGGCGGCCACGGGCCTCACGGTCCAGCCGAACCCGTGGCAGGCGAGCTGGCGCTTTGGCAGCTCGTCGAATACGCGCACGCTGACGATCCGCAACACCAGCACCCAGGCGGTGACGCTGTCGGGCCTCTCGCTGGTCAGCACCACGAACGGGTCGTTCGTGACGGCCAGCGGTGGCACCTGCACCAGCTCCACGACACTGGCGGCGGGAACCGGCTCGTGCACGGTCGCGGTGCACTACACGCGTACGGCCGGTGTCTCGGCCTCGGGGTCCCTGACCATCACGAGCAATGGGGTCGGGAGTCCGCAGGTCGTCGCCCTGAGCGGCACCTGAGCGGGGACGAGGGGAGCGGCGCCACCGGATGGTGGCGCGGCTCCCGATGGTCGGGCGCCGGGTCCCGGCCGGCGCGTGAGCCCAGCGGCCCGCGGGCTTGTCCGCGGGCCGCTTCAGTTGTGGGACCGGTCACGGGCCGCGCGGGGGCAGGTCGGCTACCATTCGGCGACCCGGGACCCGTCCACTGAAACGGATGCCATGCCCAGCGCGAACACCGCCTCGATCCCGCTCATCGCACTGCTCGGACTCCTCGCCGGCTGCGCGGCGCGGCGCTCGGTCGAGCCGGCGCCCGTGCCGGTCGCGGCGCCGGCGGAGCGTGCCGCGGCCAACACGACCGCGAACGCGCTCGCCAGCGAGATGCGCAGCTGGGCCGCAACCCGCAGTGCGTTCTTCCGCCGCACCTGGGGCGTCGACATCGTCGGCGTGCGGCTGGTGTCGAGCGACTGGATGCTGGAGTTCAAGTTCCGGGTCCTCGATCCCGACAAGGCGGCGCCGCTGCTCGACGAGCACGCCAAGCCCTACCTCGTCGACGAGGCGAGCGGTGCCCGGCTCGCGGTGCCGGCGATGGAGAACGTGGGCGAGCTGCGCCAGCACACCCGGCCCGAGGCCAACCGCAGCTACTTCATGCTGTTCGGCAATGCCAGCCGGATCGTGCCGCGCGGCGGCCACGTGACAGTGGTGATCGGGAAATTCGAGGCGCCGGGCATCCCCGTGCAATGAACCTTCGCCTGGCGCATCTGGTCCAAATGCGCGTCCACAGGGAGTCCCCCAACATGCTGCCGACGTCCACCCGACGCCTGATCGCCCCCACGCTCGCCGCCGCGCTGCTGGCCGCCACGACCGCCACCGCCGTCGCGGCGCCGACGCTGTCCGCCGACGAGATCGTCGCGCGCAATGCCGCCGCGCGTGGCGGACTCGAGGCGTGGCGCGGCATCAAGACTCTCGCGATGACCGGGAAGATGGACGCCAACAAGCCACGTTCCTCGCGGCCCGACTACCATCCGCCGCTCGACAACCCCAAGGCCGCGGTCGCCAAGGGTCACTTCGAGACCAAGCCGGACCCGGCGGCCGACAAGGTCGTGCAGCTGCCGTACCGGCTCGAGCTCAAGCGGCCGCACAAGTCGCGCCTCGAGATCGACTTCAACGGTACGACCGCCGTGCAGATCTACGATGGCGCGCACGGCGCCAAGATCCGGCCCTACCTCGGCCGCTCGACGGCCGAGCCGTACACGCCCGCCGAGCTCGAGCTCGCCGCGCAGGAGCAGGAGCTCGATGGCCCGCTGATCGACTACCAGCGCAAGCAGACCCGCATTGCGGTCGAGGGCGTCGACCCGGTCGACGGAGCGGAGGCGTACCGGCTCAAGCTGACCTTCGCCGATGGCGCGGTGCGCCACGTGTGGGTCGATGCCGGCACGTTCCTCGAGGTGAAGATCGACGGCACCCGCACGCTCGACGGCAAGCCGCATGCGGTGGAGACTCGGCTGCGCAACTACAAGGCCTTCGGGGGGCTCAAGGTCGCGACGCTCTCGGAGACGACCATCCAGGGCGTGCCGGGATCGAGCAAGCTGACGGTGGAGAACGTGACGCTGAACCCGCCGCTCGACGACGGCCGCTTCGTGGTGCCGCCGACGGGCGCGAAGGCTGGCGAGGCGGCGGGGTCGAAGCGGTGAGGCGCGCGCTCGTCGCGGCGGCGCTCGCCGGCGCGCTGGCCGCCGCCGCCGG
>JAFEDP010000299.1 GCA_018241545.1 Pseudomonadota bacterium | reverse complement strand
CGCCGCGACGACGGCTGCGGCTTCCATTCGAAGGGGGACGCATGATCACGCTCAAAGTGAACGGCAAGACGCTCGAGACTGACGCCGCGCCCGACACCCCGCTGCTGTGGGTGCTGCGCGACCACCTCGGCCTCACCGGCACCAAGTTCGGCTGCGGCAAGTCGCTGTGCGGCGCCTGCACCGTGCACGTCGACGGCTCGGCGACGCGTTCCTGCGTGACGCTGGTCAGCCACGTCGTCGGCAAGGAGATCCGCACGATCGAGGGCCTGTCGACGGACCGCTCGCACCCCGTGCAGAAGGCCTGGATCGAGCTCGACGTGCCGCAGTGCGGCTACTGCCAGTCCGGCCAGATCATGGCGGCGACCGCGCTGCTCGCCCAGAACCCGACGCCGAGCGACGCCGACATCGACACGGCGATGGCCGGCAACATCTGCCGCTGCGGCACCTATCCGCGCATCCGCGCCGCGATCCACCGCGCCGCGGAGCTCATGAAGAGCGGGGGTGCGGCATGAGCGCCGATCCCAAGGACGCGATGCCGGCGCTCGACCGGCGGGAGTTCCTGAAGGCCACCGCGCTCGCCGGCGGCGGCCTCGTGATCGGCATCTCGCTCGCCGGCTGCGGCAAGCCTGCCGACCTCGCGCGGTCCGCGGCCGGCGGCCAGCCGGTCGCCTGGCTCAAGATCGGCGGCGACAACTCGATCACGGTGCTGGTCGACAAGTCGGAGATGGGCCAGGGCGTGTACACGGCGCTGCCGATGCTGATCGCCGAGGAGCTCGACGTGCCGCTCTCGGCCGTCAAGGTCGTCGCCGCGCCGGCCGGCGCCGCGTACGTCAACGTCTTCCTCGGCACCCAGATCACCGGCGGCAGCACCAGCGTGCGCGAGGCCTGGCAGAAGCTGCGCACGGCCGGCGCGCAGGCGCGCGCCATGCTGCTCGGCGCGGCCGCCGACGAGTGGAAGGTCGACGCCGCGACCCTCAAGGTCGACGCCGGCGTGGTGCAGGGCCCGAACGGCCAGAAGCGCAGCTTCGGCGAGCTCGCCGAAGCAGCCGCCAAGCGGCCGCTGCCCAAGGACGCCAAGCCCAAGGACCCGGCGCAGTTCCGGCTCGTCGGTACGCCGCAGCCGCGCGTCGACACGCCGTCGAAGGTCGACGGCACCGCCGAGTTCGGCATCGACGTGAAGCTGCCGGGCATGAAGTACGCCGCGCTCGCGCAGTCGCCGGTGCTCGGCGGCAAGGTGAAGTCGGTCGACTCGGCGGCGGCGGAGAAGATGCCCGGCGTCGTCAAGGTCGTGACGACCTCCGGCGGCGTCGCGGTGGTCGCCGAGCATTACTGGCAGGCGCGCCAGGCGCGCGATGCGCTCAAGGTCGAGTGGGATCCCGGCGCGAACGCCCGGCTCGACACGGCCGCGATCCGCGCCGGGCTCAAGGCCGCCAAGGGCGCCTCGCAGTCGGCGCGCAAGGACGGCGACGCCGCCGCCGCGCTCAAGGCGGCGCACAAGAAGGTCGAGGCCAGCTACGAGCTGCCGCTGCTCGCGCACGCGACGATGGAGCCGATGAACTGCACGGCCCACGTGCACGCCGACGGCTGCGACCTGTACGTGCCGACCCAGATCCAGCAGATCGCGCAGGCGACCGCGGCCGCAGCCGCCGGGCTCAAGCCCGAGCAGGTCAACGTCCACACGACGCTGCTCGGCGGCGGCTTCGGGCGGCGCCTCGAGGTCGACTTCATCCCGGCGGCGGTCGAGACCGCCAAGGCGGCCGGGGTGCCGGTCAAGCTGATCTGGACGCGTGAGGACGACATGACGCACGACGCGTACCGTCCGCCCGCGCACGACACCGGCCACGGCGGCTTCGACGCCGCCGGCAAGCTCGCGGCGGTGCACCTGCAGCTCGTCAGCCCCTCGATCACGGCGCGCATGTTCCCGCCGGTGGTGGAGAAGTCGATCGACCCGTTCGCGGTCGAGGCCGCGGCGAACTTCCTCTACGACGTGCCGAACGTGTCGGTCGACTACCTGCGGCACGAGGTCGGCATCAACGTCGGCTACTGGCGCTCGGTCAGCCATTCGCTCAATTGCTTCGTGGTCGAGAGCTTCATGGACGAGCTCGCGCACGCGGCCGGCAAGGACCCGTTCGAGTTCCGGCGCGACCTGCTCGCCAAGCAGCCGCGCGCACGGCGCGTGCTCGAGGAGGCAGCGACGCGGGCCGGCTGGGGCAAGGCACCGAGCGGCCGCCACCAGGGCATCGCGGTCATGGAGGGCTACGGCACCTACCTCGCGCAGGTGGCGGAGATCTCGATCGAGCAGGGCAAGCTCAAGGTGCACAAGATCCTGTGCGTCGTCGACTGCGGCCACCGCGTCAACCCGCTGATCGTCGACCAGCAGGTCTCCGGCGGCATGGTCTTCGGCCTGTCGGCGGCGCTGTGGGGCGAGATCACGCTCGAGGGCGGGCAGGTGCGCCAGAAGAACTTCGACGACTACCGCGTCGTGCGCATGAACCAGATGCCGGAGCTCGGCGTGCACGTGCTCGACAGCACCGAGGCGCCGGGCGGCATCGGCGAGCCCTCGGTCGCGCTGGTCGCGCCGGCGATCGCGAACGCGGTCTTCGCCGCGACCGGCAAGCGCATCCGCGCGCTGCCGTTCGCGAGCGCCGGGCTCGCCTAGCGCGTGCGGCACCGCGATCCGGCCTGGAACCCGGTGACCGGCTCGGCCGGCGCCGGGTTGCCGCGGGTTGCCTGGGGCCAGGGCACCTACGTCCACGACACCGCCGGGCGCCGCTATCTGGACGCCTCCGGCGGCCCGGCGGTGTTCTGCCTGGGCCACGGCCACGCGGAGGTCAACGCCGCCGTCATCCGCCAGCTGGAGCGGATCGCCCACGGCTACCGCTACTCGTTCACCTCCGACCCGCTCGAGGAGCTCGAGGCGCTCGTCACGGCAGCCGCGGGGCCCGCCTACGGCCAGATGGTGTTCGTCTCGGGCGGCTCCGAGGCGGTCGAGTCGGCGCTCAAGATCGCGCTGCAGTATCACAGCGCGCGCGGCGCGAGCAGCCGGCGGCGCTTCGTCGCGCGGCGCCGCTCCTGGCACGGCAACACGCTCGGCGCGCTCGCCGTGTCCGACTTCCTGGCGCGGCGCGCGCCGTTCGAGGGCGCGCTGACCGAGGCCTCGTTCGTCGCGAGCGTGAACGCCTACCGCCCGCCGGCCGGCGTCGACCCCGCCGCGCTCGCCGCGCACGCCGCCGCCGAGCTCGAGGCCGAGATCCTGCGCGTCGGGCCCGAGCGCGTCGCGGCGTTCATCTTCGAGCCGGTGGTCGGCGCGGCCGGCGGCGTCGTGCCGCCCCCGCCCGGCTACGCGGCGCTGGTGCGCGAGGTCTGCGACCGCCACGGGGTGCTGCTGATCGCCGACGAGGTGATGTGCGGCTCCGGCCGCTGCGGCACGTGGCGGGCACTCGAGGCGGACGGCGTCGAGCCCGACCTGTTCGCGATCGCCAAGGGGCTCGGCGGCGGCTACCTGCCGCTCGGCGCCGCGATCTACCACCGGCGCATCGCCGAGGTCATCGACGCCGCCGACGGCGGGCCGCTGACCGGCCACACGTTCACCGGCCACACCGCCGCCTGCGCGGCCGGCGTCGCGGTGCAGACCATCGTGTGCCGCGACCGACTCATCGAGCGCGTCGCGAGCGAAGGCCCGCGGCTGCGCGCGGCGCTCGCGCGCGAGCTCGATGGCATCGAGGCGGTCGGCGACATCCGCGGCCGCGGCTTCTTCATCGGCATCGAGCTCGTGGCCGACCGCGAGCGGCGCACGCCGTTCGCGCCGGCGCTCGGGCTCGCCGGGCGCGTCGGCCAGGCGGCGCTCGCCGCCGGCATGCTGTGCTACCCGGTGTCCGGGATCGTCGACGGGGTCGCGGGCGACGCGATCCTGCTGGCGCCGCCCTACAACGCGAGCGCCGCCGAACTCGAGGAGCTGGTCGCGCTCACCGGCCGCGCGGTGCGCGCGGCGCTCGCGAGCCTGCCGCGCGGCTGAGCGCGCTCAGCCGCCTGCCGCCGCGAGGTGCGCGAGCAGGCGCTCGTTGAAGGCCGCCGGTGTCTCGAGGCTCGGCACGTGGCCGGCGCCCGGGAGGCGCGCGAGCTGCGCGCGCGGGATGCCGGTCGCAAGGCGGCTCGCGATCCCCTGGAAGTCCGGGAGATCACGCTCGCCGACGACCACCAGCGTCGGCACCGCGACCT
>JAFEDP010000298.1 GCA_018241545.1 Pseudomonadota bacterium | reverse complement strand
GTAGATCGCCGGGATCACGAGCAGAGTCAGGATCGTGGCCGAGACCATCCCGCCGACCATCGGCGCCGCGATCCGTCGCATGACCTCGGAGCCCGTCCCCGTGCCCCACATGATCGGCAGCAGCCCAGCCATGATGGCGAGCACCGTCATCATCTTGGGCCGCACCCGCATCACCGCCCCCTGCATCACTGCCTCGCGCAGGTCCTCGCGCGTCGGCGCGCCGCCCTCCGCGGCGCGGCGCGCCGTGACCTCGTCCCAGGCGTGGTCGAGGTAGACCAGCATCACGACCGCGGTCTCGGCGGCGACGCCGACGAGCGCGATGAACCCGACCGCGACCGCGACGCTCATGTTGTAGTGCAGCGCGTACATCAGCCACACCCCGCCGCACAGCGCAAACGGCACCGACAGCATCACGATCAGGGTCTCGGTGAGCCGCCCGAAGTTGAGGTACAGCAGCACGAAGATGATCACGAGCGTCACCGGCACGACGACCTTGAGCTTCTCGATCGCGTGCTGCAGGTACTCGAACTGGCCGCTCCAGGTGACGTAGTAGCCGGGCGGGAAGCGCACCTGCGCGGCGACCGCGCGCTGCGCATCGGCGACGTAGCGGCCGAGGTCGCGGCCGCGGATGTCGACGAACACGTACGCCGACAGCTGCGCATTCTCGGTGCGGATGCTCGGCGGGCCCTGCACGCGCTCGATGTGCGCCAGCTGCCCGAGCGGCACCATCGCCCCCTTCGCCACCGGCACCAGGATGTCGCGCCCGATCGCCTCGGGGCTGTCGCGCAGCTCGCGCGGGTAGCGCACCGTGACGTCGAAGCGCTCGCGGCCCTCGACCGTGGTCGTGACCCGGTCGGCGCCGATCGCGGTCGCGACCACCGCGTGCAGGTCGTCGATCGTGAGCCCGTAGCGCGCGAGCGCGGTGCTGTCGGGCACGATGTCGAGGTAGTAGCCGCCCGTCAGGCGCTCGGCGTAGGCGCTGGTCGTGCCCGGCACCGTGCGCACGACGCGCTCGATCTCCTTGGCGAGGCCGTCCATGACCGTGAGGTCCGTGCCGAACACCTTGATGCCGACCGGCGTGCGGATGCCGGTCGACAGCATGTCGATGCGCGCCTTGATCGGCATCGTCCAGGCGTTGCTGATGCCGGGCATCCGCACCGCCTCGTCGAGCTCGCCGATCAGCCGGTCGATGGTCATGCCCGGCCGCCACTCGCTCTCGGGCTTCAAGTTGATCACCGTCTCCGACATCTCGAGCGGCGCCGGGTCGGTGGCGGAGTTCGCCCGGCCGGCCTTGCCGAACACCGAGGCGACCTCCGGGAACGACTTCAGGGCGCGGTCCTGCAGCTGCAGCGCGTGCGCCGCCTGGGTCACGGAGATGCCGGGCAGGCTCGAGGGCATGAAGAACAGCGTGCCCTCGTTGAGCGTCGGCATGAACTCCGCGCCGAGTCGCAGCGCCGGCAGGACGCTGATCGCGAGCACGGCCGCGGCCGCGACCAGCGTCGCCCGCTCGTGGCGCAGCACGGCCGCGAGCAGCGGCCGGTAGCCGCGGATGAGGCCGCGCACCAGCGGGTTCGCGGACTCCGCCGGGATGCGCCCGCGGATGAACAGCCCCATCAGCACCGGCACGAGCGTCACCGACAGCAGCGCCGCCCCCGCCATCGAGAACGTCTTGGTGAAGGCGAGCGGCCGGAACATGCGGCCCTCCTGCGCCTCGAGCGTGAACACCGGCAGGAACGACACCGTGATCACCAGCAGGCTGAAGAAGAGCGCGGGGCCGACCTCGCGGCAGGCGGCGACGATCGCCGGCGCGCGCGGCGCGCCGGCGGGCAGGCGCTCGAGGTGCTTGTGGGCGTTCTCGATCATCACGATGGCCGCGTCCACCATCGCGCCGATCGCGATCGCGATGCCGCCGAGGCTCATGATGTTGGAGTTGAGCCCGAGCGCGCGCATCGCGGCGAAGGAGATCAGCACCCCGACCGGCAGCATCACGATCGCGACCAGCGCGCTGCGCGCGTGGGCGAGGAACACGATGCAGACGAGCGCCACGATCGCGCTCTCCTCGAGCAGCGTGCGCTCGAGGTTCGAGATCGCGCGGTAGATCAGGGCGGAGCGGTCGTAGACCGGCTGCAGCGACACGCCGGGCGGCAGGCCGGCGGCGATGTCGTGGATCCGCTCCTTGACGCGGCTGATCACGTCGAGGGCGTTCTGGCCGTAGCGGGCCACCGCGATGCCGGCCACCACCTCGCCCTGGCCGTCGAGCTCGGCGACGCCGCGGCGCTCGTCCGGCACGAGCTCGGTGCGCCCGACGTCGCGCACGCGCACGGGCGTGCCGTCGACCGCCTTGACGACGATGTCGTTGAGGTCGTCGATGCCGCGCAGGTAGCCGCGGCCGCGGATCATGTACTCGGTCTCGGCGAGCTCGACCGAGCGGCCGCCGACGTCGTGGTTGCTCATGCGGATCGCGTCGGTGACCTGGCGCAGCGCGACGCCGTAGGCCTGCAGCCGGCGCGGGTCGACGGTCACCTGGTAGGTGCGCACGAAGCCGCCGACGCTCGCGACCTCGGCGACCCCGGGAGCCTGCGTCAGCGGGTAGCGCACGAACCAGTCCTGCAGTGCGCGCAGCTCGGCGAGCGAGCGCTGCGCGCCCTGCAGCACGTACTCGTAGACCCAGCCGACGCCGGTGGCGTCCGGCCCCAGCGACGGCGCCACCCCGCTCGGCAGCCGGCTGGCGGCGGAGTTCAGGTACTCGAGCACGCGCGAGCGCGCCCAGTAGAGGTCGGTGCCGTCCTCGAAGATCACGTACACGAACGACACGCCGAAGTTCGAGAAGCCGCGCACCACCTTGGCGCGCGGCACGCTCAGCATCGCGGTCGTGAGCGGGTAGGTGACCTGGTCCTCGACCACCTGCGGGCCCTGGCCGGGGAACTCGGTGTACAGGATCACCTGCACGTCCGAGAGGTCCGGCAGGGCATCGAGCGGCGTGTGCCTGAGCGACCAGACCCCGGCGGCGACGAGCGCGAGCGTCGCGAGCAGCACCAGGAAGCGATTGCGCGCCGACCAGTCGATGAGGTGCTTCAGCATGGCTAGTGCGCCCCGGCGTCGTGGGCGTGGGCCGGCGCCGGCGCCGGGGACGTCTCGGCCGGACCGTGGCCGGCGAGGCCCCGGACCGCGGAGCCCAGGTTGCTCTCCGAGTCGATCAGGAAGTTGCCGTCGACCACCACCGCGTCCCCGGCGCTGAGGCCCGCCAGGATCTCGGCGTAGCCATCGGCGCGCGCGCCGACCGTCACGTGGCGCGGCTCGAAGGCCCCGCCGCCCCGGTCGACGAGCACCAGCTGGCGGGTGCCGGTGTCGAGCACCGCGGAGTCGGGCACCGCCAGGCGCGGCGCGGCCGGGCCCGCGGCGAGCGCGACGCTCGCGTACATCGCGGGCTTCAGGAGGCCCTCGCGGTTGGCGAACTCCAGGCGCACCTCCGCGGTACGCGTCTCCGGCGCGAGCACCGGCGAGACGAAGGCGACGGTGCCCTTGAAGGTCCGGCCCGGGTACGCGACCAGCGTCGCCTCGGCCCCCTGGCCGACGTGCACGAGCCCGAGGTCCTGCTCGAACACGCTCGCCACCAGCCACACCGCCGACAGGTCGGCGATCTGGTACAGCGGCTCGCCCGGCATGAACCGCATGCCGACGCGGGCGGGCTTGTCGATCACGACCCCGTCGCGCTGGGCGCGCAGCGTCAGCGTGCGCCGCGGCGCGCCGCCCCGGCGCAGCGCCGCGAGCTCGGCCTCGGCGATGTCCCAGTTGCGCAGCCGCTCGAGGCTCCCGGCCACGAGCCGCTCGGCGCCGGCACGGGCCTCCGGCTCGCCGTCGTTGAGCGCCTCAAGCGCGGCGACGGCGACCCGGTAGTCCTCCTGGGCCGTGACGAGGTCGGGGCTGTAGACCTCGAGCAGCGCCTCGCCGCGGACGACGCGCTCGCCGGTGGTCGCGACGTGGAGCGCGGTGATCCAGCCCTCGAAGCGGGCGCTCACCGTGGACTCGCGCCGCTCGTCGAGCGCGACGGTGCCGGTGAGGCGCAGCGTGCGCGCGAGCGGCCGCAGCGCCGCGCGCTCGGTGCGCACCCCGAGCGTCTGCAGGCGATCAGGGCTGATGCGCACCTGGCCCTCGGGCGCCTCCTCGCCCTCGTAGACGGGCACGTAGTCCATGCCCATGGCGTCCTTCTTGGGCACGGGCG
>JAFEDP010000297.1 GCA_018241545.1 Pseudomonadota bacterium | reverse complement strand
CCATCCACTCGAGGTCCGTGTCGGCAGTTCCGGCATTGACGACGAGCCGATAGCGACCGGGCTCGCGGAAGTAGACGATCAGGTCGTCGACGACGCCGCCGGCCGGGTTGAGCATGCAGCTGTAGAGGGCCTTGCCGGGCTCGCGCAGGCGCGCGACGTCGTTCGCCAGCAACTGCCGCAGGAAGTCCAGGGCACGCGCGCCCTCCACGTCGACCGCCCGCATGTGCGAGACGTCGAACATGCCGGCGTCGCGCCGCACCGCGTGGTGCTCCTCGATTTGCGACCCGTAGGAAAGCGGCATGTCCCAGCCGCCGAAATCGACCAGGCGCGCGCCGAGTTCAACGTGCCGCGCATACAACGGTGTCTTGTGGGCCATGGGCTCTCCGCGACGGACTTCTCCGGCGGACCGCCACCCCACAACAAAAGAGGGGCGACAGGCCACCGCCTGTCGCCCCTCTGTCCTGTGACCTGAGAGATCAAGCGCCGACGACCCGGCGCCGCACCCCTTCGGTGGGCCACCCGGCACGGGTGACCGCTCTCCAGAGTTCGCGAGACGCTGCCGTACGGGTGCCTGAGCGTTTCCGGGCGGGTTGCGCCTTCGGCGTCGCAGCCGACGGTGCGCTCCTGCGCGCCGCCGCCACGATCTCTCTGGACAGGTCTTGTCGCGAAGATCGCATCATACGCCCTCAACCCGCCGCGGCCCAGCAGTCGCGCCTTCTTGCATCGCGGCATGAATGCGCTCAGTCGTGACGGCAATGCCGCGCGCTCGCGGCGCCGCGGGCGGAGAGAGCGGCCGCCTCTGCGACGCGCGCGCCGATGCTACGGAGGCGATCCCGCGCGGCGCGGCAGTT
The DNA here is from genome assembly GCA_018241545.1 of Pseudomonadota bacterium. Classification (GTDB taxonomy): domain Bacteria; phylum Pseudomonadota; class Gammaproteobacteria; order Steroidobacterales; family Steroidobacteraceae; genus CAIKZZ01. Next base: position 3,384 of record JAFEDP010000297.1, on the reverse strand, counting down.
CCGACGCTGCGATTGGGGTGTCGCCGCGCGGCGCATCGGCCGCGATCCGGAGGTGCCGGCCGTCGCCGCACCATGGGATGGCACGTGCGGCGAACGTGAGAGGCGCCGACGCGCCCGCGACGCGGGGTACCGTCGCCGGCGATCGGCGCGACGATGCCCCCCGCCGGGGGTCGCCGCCTGACGTCGTCGCCTTGCTGAATGCTCGTTCAAGTCTGTTGCCCGGGCCCCACGGCCCGATGCCGGGCGAAGGCCAAGCTCCGTAGCGCCTTGTTTTGGCTTGCGTCGTGAGCGTCGGGGCGGGATTCTTGCTTCCCAATCAGTGTTGCGACAAACTCGTCCTGCACGCTCGCGGGGGCGGCATTGACCGTGCATTCAATGAGTGCGTGGCCCCGGACAGAGCAATGCAACGCGCTCGCATGACTTAAGGAGCTGCCATGGGGGATTGCCGGCCGGAGGGCATCGCGGAAGCGCGCAACACGCGCTCCTCGCTCCGCCTGGCCGCCACCCGCCGCGAGTGACCCAGCTGAAGAACTTGAGCGGGCCCGTGACCGGCGCCAGGCCGCCGGCACCCCGGCCCGCACCGACCGGGAACACACAGGGGACCCTTCAATGAATTCGAAGCTCTCGTTCGCCATCGCGACCGTCCTCGGCGGCGCCGCGATCATTCCGGCCGCGACCGCCGCCGGCGCCGACACGGCCAGCGATTCGCTCGGCGAGATCATCGTCACCGCCCAGCGTCGCTCGGAGAGCATGCAGAACGTGCCGATCTCGATGCAGGCGTTCACGGCGCAGGCGCTTGCCGACCTCAACGTCGCGACCTTCGACGACTACATCAAGTACCTGCCGAACGTCTCCTCGGCCAACAACGGCCCGGGCCAGAACGAGGTCTTCATGCGCGGCCTCAGCGCCGGCGCGCAGCCCAGCCAGGGCAGCGGCTCGACGGCCGTGTTCCCGAACGTGGCGATCTACCTCGACAACCAGTCGGGCCAGCTGCCCGGCCGCAACCTCGACATCTACGCCGCCGACCTCAACCGCATCGAGGTCCTGGAAGGTCCGCAGGGCACGCTGTTCGGCTCCGGCGCCGAGGCCGGCATGATCCGGTACATCACCAACGAGCCGAAGATCAACAAGACCGAGGGCAGCATCAAGGCCGGCTACGGGGTCACCGCGCACGGCGACCCGAATTCGGACATGACCGCGGTGCTGAACCTGCCGCTGATCGACGACCACCTGGCGGTGCGCGGCGTGTTCTACAACGACCACCGCGGCGGCTACATCGACAACGTGCCGGCGACCTTCACGCGCAAGAACACCGACATCGGCATCCACTACGCGAACTTCCCGGCGGTGAACGGCGCGTGCCCGGACGGGATGCCGAACAACGGCTACTGCGTGCCGCCCGGGAGCCCGTCGATCAACAACTACGCGATCGCGCGCCGCGCCAGCAACCCGGCCGTGTACAACGGCCTGCGCGTCTCCGCGCTCTACAAGTTCAACGACGACTGGGACCTGCTGGTCTCGCAGATGTACCAGAACCTGCGAACCGACGGCGTCTTCTACCAGCAGACCAACGCCTCCGACGGCCAGCCGCTCAACCCGCTCGAGGTGACGCTGTTCAACCCGTCGTACAACAAGGACCAGTTCGAGAGCACCGCCTGGACGCTGAATGGCAAGCTCGGCCCGATCCGCATGGTCTACACCGGCGGCTACCTGGTGCGGAAGGTCGAGCAGGTCGGCGACTACACCAACTACTCGCGCGGCGTGTACGCCGACTACTACCAGTGCTACGGGCCGGGCACCGGCGCGTATGCCCACTTCCCGGTCAACGGCGGCGCCGGCGACACCAGCCTCACGCCGACCTGTTTCTCGCCGAGCGCCGTTTGGCGCTCGGTCGAGCGCAACGAGCACCTGCAGAACGAGCTGCGCTTCAGCACGCCCGACGAGTGGCGCCTGCGCGCGATCGCCGGCGCGTACGTCGAGGACAACAAGCTGTGGGACCAGTCCGATTGGCGCTACAAGAACGTGCCGCCCTGCACCGGCGGCACGCCGGGCGTGCCGGGCCCGGGCAACAGCGGCTGCTTCACGCAGGTGGGCACCGATCCGGGTGCGACCGTCGTCAACCCGGGCGTGCGCGACGTCAACAGCTCCTTCTACCAGGACGACGTGCGCGACGTTAAGCAGACCGCGTTCTTCGTGTCGATGGACTTCGACATCATCCCCAAGGTCCTGACCATCACCGGCGGCACGCGCTGGTTCCAGTTCAAGAACTCCTTCAGGGGCAGCGTCGGCGGCAGCTTCTACTGCTTCGAGCAGGGCGCGCCGGGCACGACCGGGTGCCTCGCCGACAACTACGGCCTCGAGGGGCAGCACCTCAAGGACACGGAGTCCGGCTTCAAGAGCCGCGGCAACGTCACCTGGCACATCACGCCCGACATGATGGTCTACTACACGTACTCGCAGGGCTTCCGTCCGGGCGGCTTCAACCAGAACGGCGGCACCAACCACGCCTTCGGCACGGACGGCAACGCGCAGTACATCCTGCCGTCCGCGTACACCTCGGACAAGCTGACCAACAACGAGGTCGGCTTCAAAGGCACGTTCTGGAACCGGCGCATCCAGGTCAACGCGGCCTACTACCGCGAGAACTGGGACAACGTGCAGGTCGCGTTCTTCAACCCCGGCCTCGTCGGCAACGTGTTCTACGACACCAACGGCCAGAACTTCCTGCTGAAGGGCCTCGAGGCCTCGATCGACGCGAAGGTGCTGCCGGGACTGACGCTGCAGGCCGCCGGGTCGTGGAACCACAGCGAGCAGACGAATTCGCCGGCGCTGATCGACAACAATCCGGCCAGCAACAACTACGGCCAGCCGATCACGGTGAACTGCGGCGGCAGCTTCTACTCCGGCACCTGCAACCCGGTGTCGAACCCGTTCGGCCCGGTGGGCGCGCCGACTGCCAACTCGCCGCCGCTGCAGTTCAGCCTGCGCGCGCGCTACGACGGGAGCTTCGGCGACTACAGTTGGTACGCGCAGATCGGGGCGGTGCACACCGGGCACTCGTACACCCAGGCGGGCGCCAACCCGACGCTGGCGCAGACCGGCGCGATCACGACCGGCCGGCTGCGCTTCGAGGACCCGGCGTACTCGACCTACGATGCCTCGGTGGGCGTGACCCGCGACGCCTGGACGGTGTCGATCTTTGGCGAGAACCTCGGCAACTCGAATGCCGCGGTCTTCACCAGCACCGACCAGTTCATCGTCGCGCAGACGCCGCTGCGGCCGCGCGTGATCGGCGTGAACGTGGGCTTCAAGTTCTGAGCCCGGGTGGCCGGCGCCCCGCACGGGGCGCCGGCCGCGTCGCGGCGCCGGCCCGAGCGCGCGGCT